>NZ_CALJAH010000022.1 GCF_938028185.1 uncultured Cardiobacterium sp.
TTCAGCGGCGCGCCTTGTACAGAACTTTGTGAGTATCGCTATAAAAAGAAAGAATCCCCTCCCCCTGTGGGGAGTCCGGGAGTGGGGTTAAGCATTGCTGCCGCTGATGTTTTTGGCGGTGGGACAAGCCCCACCCTACGACGCTGCCAAAACGTCAATCGCCGCCCAAATACCCGCCGTTCTACCTCCCTCTATGGGGAGGGCTGGAGGGGGATTTGAACAGGTTCTCAGTAGATACCGCTGGCGCGCAGTTCTGCTTCCTGGGCGGCGGTGAGTTCGCCCACCGGAATTTTGCCGTCGCCACCGGGGATTTCGACGATGTAGGTTGGCATGGCGATGCCGGAGAGGCGGCGGCGCAAGGCGCTGACGATGGCGCGGCCTTCGTCAAGGGAGACGCGGTAGTGGCCGGTGCCGCGTGCGAGGTCGAGGTGGTGCAGGTAGTAGGGTTTAACACCGCAGTCGAGCAGGTCGTTCATAAGATTGGCGAGGGTTGCCGCGTCGGCGTTTACGCCTTTGAGCAGCACGGTTTGCGCGTAGAGCATCACGCCGCGTTCGCGCAGCAGCCGCAGCGCCGTGCGGGCGTTGGCGGTGAGTTCGGCGCTGTGGTTGCTGTGGACGACGAGGTGCAGGCTTTGCGGCAGGGCAGTCAGGGTATCGAGCAGCGCGATGGTGATGCGCGCGGGCTGGACGACGGGGATGCGGCTGTGGATGCGCAGGCGGCGGATGTGCGGCAGGTCATGCAGCGCGGCGAGGCATTGGCGCAGTTTTTTGTCGGAGAGGGTCAGCGGGTCGCCGCCGCTCAGGATGATTTCTTCGATTTCGTGGTGCGCGGCGAGGTAGGCGGCGACAGCGGCGGTTTCGCGTTGGCGCAGCGCCTGGCCACGGCGGCCAATGTGTTCTTTGCGGAAGCAGAAGCGGCAGTAAACGGCGCAGACGGGCGAGATTTTCCAGAGGACGCGGTTCGGGTAGCGGTGGACGAGTGAGGGCAGCGGCGAGTGTGGCGCGTCGCCAATGGGGTCGGTCAGTTCGCTCGCGGCAATGGTGAGTTCGCGCGCATCGGGGATGAACTGGGCGGCGATGGGGTCGCCGGGGCTGTCACTCATCGCGTCTGCCATTTCGCCGGTCATGGCGTACTGGTATTCGGCGAGCAGGCGGTACAGGGTGGCGGGGGTGAGGTTGGCGCGGCGGGCGAGTTCTTCGGGGGTCATGGGGTCTGTTTGCTGCAACACGCCCGTTCAGGCCGGTTTTTCACCATGTCTGCAGGGCTTTTTTCGCGTCGGCGTTGTCTTGTGCCGCAGCTTTTTCGTACCATTGTCGCGCCTGCTGGTAGTCCTGGACGACGCCCAGCCCGTAGCGGTAGTGGTTGCCGAGGTTGTAGGCGGCGCTGCGGTTTTCTTTTGCCGCCGCTTTTTGGTACCACGCCCGTGCCTGGGCGTAGTCTTTGCTCACGCCTTCGCCTTTTTCGTACAGAACGCCGAGGCTGCATTGTACGCTGGCGTAGCCTTGTGCGGCGGCTTTGTGATACCACGCGGCGGCTGTCGCGGCATCGGCGGGTACGCCTTCGCCTTTTTCGTACAGGACACCGAGGCTGTGTTGTGCGGCGGCATCGCCTGCGTCGGCAAGTGTCTGCATCGGCGCAAGGTTGCCCGCGTCAATGGCGGCGACGGCTTCTTTCCAGGCGGGCTTTTCGGCGGCGTGTAGCGGCAGCGTGGTCAGGATGAGCAGCAGGGTCAGGATTGGTTTTTTCATGGGTTGTCCGGGTTGGCGGTTTGGCGCGGGTTTATTCGTCAGGTTTGAGGCGGAGGATGTAGGCTTTGTCGCCGCGCTCGTTTTGGTATTCGGCGAGGATGTCGAACAGTTCGAGGTCTTGTGGTTCGTTCTGTTTGCGCCCTTTGATGTGGACGAGCAGGTCGTCCGGGGTGAGGTCGTAGTAGGCTTGTAGCGGGTGTTCCATGTCGATGTAGGCCGGGCCGTCAATGAAGGGCGGGCGGCCGCTGTAGGCAAGCACGGTGAGGTTGTTGCTGTAGATGGCGCCCATCGGCGGGTGATGCCGCGCCCATTCGCCCGCTTTGCGCAGGTAGCCGGGTTTGGGGCCGAAGGTGATGATGCTCGCCAGCGCACAGGCGATGAGCAGCCAGATGAGGACAAGGCGGCGTTCGGGCGGGATGCGTGTGCTTTTGCCGCGTTGCAGGGCGTCATAGACGATGCCGGAAACGAGCCAGAGGGTGAGCATGGTGAACGGGGTGTAGAAGAGGTCGCTCGACAGGGTGCCGTAGTAGAGGTAGGCAAAGGCGGCCATGCCCCAGAGCCAGGCAAGGGCGCAGGCGAAGAAGCCGCGCACGCGCCGTTCAAGGACGCTGCCCGTGGCGCGGTTGGGCAGGAGTGCGCTGAAGGCGAGGATGGCGATAAGCGGCCCCATGATTTTGAGCGCGTTCAGGGCGACGAGGACGAGCGAGACGAGGTAGCCTTCGCCGATGCCGAGTTCGACCGGGTTGTTGGCGTTGATGAGGAAGGCGAGTTCGTTTCGCTTGAGGTCGATTTGGTGCAGGATTTCCGGCAGCCAGCCGCTGGCGGCGTTATGCCATTGGGGAACGCAGGCGATAACGAGGGCGATGAGGGAGTAGTAGGCGAGGAGGAAGCGGCCGCGTTCGCACAGGCGGCGGCGCCAGTTGCCGCTGCCCGGCCAGAAGAGGAACAGCAGCGGGAAGCCGCTTGCCCAGAAGGCGGCGATGGGGACGAAGAGTGCCGCGGTCCAGGCGGTCGCCGCCCAGGCGGTGAAGGCGAGGTGGATGTGGTTTTTGTAGTGGGCAAGGAAGAGGTAAAGGCCGGCGAGCCAGAGGATAAGCACCGGCTGGAAGCGACTGATTTGCAGGCGGACGTCGTTGTATTCGGGGTTGAAGTTGAGCAGGAGGAAGAGGAGAAAGGCGGTTTGCGGGCCGATGCCGATGAGGCGCGACAGGCGGCAGTAGAGCCAAAGCGAGAGGGTTGACAGGATGGCCATGATGGCGACGGCCAGGTTGGGGCTGTCGGCAAACGGGGCGAGCAGGCGCGCAAACAGGGTGGGCGCCAGCGCGGTGGTGATTTCGTGGTGGATGGTGGTGGCGAGGCGCGCCAGTTCGGGGGCTTCAGTGAGCGGGACGAGGATGCGGGTGATGCGGGCTTGCGGGGGATGGCCGCTGCGCCAGAGGGTTTGCAGGGATTCGACGTCCAGTACGCGCCCGCCTTCGAGCCAGATCCAGAGGCAGGTGATGAGGGAGAGGGTGATGATGAGCAGGCTTTGTTGGCGGCGGTCGAGCCAGATGCCGTGCCAGCAGGCGGCGAGGGTGCGGCGCATGGTCAGTTTTTGAAGCGGAATTCCCAGCCGAAGATGCGCTCGCTTTTCGGGTAGTTGGCCGGGTCGCGGATTGGGGTTTCGAGGTATTCGCCGATGCGTTTGCCCACGACTTGCGGCTGGAAGGTTTTGGCGCGCGAGATGGCGTGCTGCGAGAGGCTGGTGTGGCGGTGCGGCTGGGCGAGGATGTTTTCGACGAGCGGCGCGAGTTCCTCGGTTTTGTTGAAGAAGACGACGTCGTGCATATCGCGCCAGCGGTAGCGCAGGCGGATGTCGTTGCCCGGATCGGGGGTGAGGACGACGGCGCCGCAGGCCATCGCCTGAATCATCGGCGTCGGGTCGTAGTGGTCGTGTTCGGGGATGTAGAGGAAGAAGTCTTCGCGTGCGACGAGACCGCGGCTCATGTCCTGCCACAGGGTGGTTTTGTCGAGCGGGTTGAGGCTGAGCGGTTGTGCGGCAAGCGCCGCGCGCAGGGTTTCTAGGGTGTCGCCGGGGCCGTCGTAGATGTGGCAGGTGGGGACAGGGCTGGTTTCGGGGCGGGCGAAGAAGTGTTCGGGGTCGTAGATTTGCGGTACCCAGAAGATGTCGTGTCCCTGGCCGCTGTATTCGGTGGCAACGGCAAGGTCGTTGCCAATCCAGCGCAGCCACGGCATGACGAAGAAGTTTTCTTTCATTTTGCGCCGGGCTTCGGGCGGGTCGTATTCGAGGCGCAGCATCGTCAGTGATGGCAGGGTGCGGAGGAAGCGGGTGTGGCTGCTGATGTAGTCGCCGTTGTACGCCAGCACGATGCGGTCGTAATGCTGGAGTTTGACGAAGTGGCTGAAGAATTCCGGCAGGGCGGCGCTTTGTTTGTCGTTAAGCGCGTAGAGGTCGCAGGTGCCCACTTGTACGCGCAGGGCAACGTACAGACTTTGGAGGTAGGTGGGTGAGTCTTTGGGGGCAATCAGCAGGACTTTCATTATGTTATAGCGGCTTGTAATTCAACAGTTTCAGGCTGAAGCGGCTTTCGCCATCCTTGAGTTGTTGTAATTTTACCAAACGGAGCGGTTCTTCGGCGAAGTATATTTTGGTCTGGCGGTTGCCACTGGTTTGCAGGAAGACTTTGATTTTGAGGGTTCTGCCGTTTTTGTTGTCCTGCCAGGTTTCGTCCGGCAACTGGCTCACCTGGTAGCTGCGCACGCGGTCTTCGTTAATGAGGGTGTAGTTGTGCTCGCCGATGTGGCCGCGTTCGACGTCGAGCAGGCTTTGTACGACGAGGGCGAGGATGTCCAGCGCCGGGTCGTTCGGGTTGACGCGCAGGGTTTTGTTTTGCGCGCCGACGATGGCCTGGATTTCGCCATTGACAGCGTTGGCGTAGTCGTAGGAGATGTGCTGGTTGTCGTTGCCCTGCATATCGCGGCGGTAGTAGGTGGGGATGACGCGGTCGCCGGCGATTTTGCCTTCGGCTTTTTCGCGGATTTGGCCGAAGCCGAGCATTTTTGCGGCGAGCGATGGAGTGCCGTCGGCGGTGACGCGGTAGCTGCGTTCGGTGAAGACGGCTTCGTGCCGCACCCGTCCGGCACCGACGCCACGCACGCTGAGGTCGTATTCGGCGATGTAGCTTTGCAGCGCCTGCGCGCCAAGGCTGGCGGCGAGGGCGAGGAGGGCGAGGAAAGGGCGGAGGGTGTTGGTCATGGCGGTTTTCCGGTGGACAAGTTAAAGGCGGCGGATTGTGCCATAGCGCTCCGCCGCCACGCGATTAACGTTCGTTATTTGGCGAGCAGCGCCGCGAGTGCCGCGCCGGGGTCGTCCGCCTGCATCAGCGCGCCGCCGACAAGGAAGGCGCTGACGCCATCGGCTTGCAGCGCGTCAATGTCGGCGCGGGTATGGATGCCGCTTTCGCTGACGACGAGGTAATTAGTGGGCACCATCGCCTTGATGCGGCGGGTGGTGTCAAGCGAGACGGAGAAATCGTGCAGGTTGCGGTTATTGACGCCAATCACGCGCAACGGCAGCTTGAGCGCGCGTTCGCATTCCGCTTCGTCATGCACCTCGACCAGCACATCCAGCCCCAAATCGTGGGCGAGGCGGGTGAACGCCGCCAGTTCATCATCGGAAAGCGCGGCG
This sequence comes from uncultured Cardiobacterium sp., assembly GCF_938028185.1. GTDB lineage: Bacteria > Pseudomonadota > Gammaproteobacteria > Cardiobacteriales > Cardiobacteriaceae > Cardiobacterium. The sequence continues at coordinate 5,438 of NZ_CALJAH010000022.1, forward strand.
ACAATCAGCAGAATCGCATCGGCGCCGAGCGCGCGCGCTTCAACAATCTGGTATTCATCAACAATAAAATCCTTGCGCAACAGCGGCAGGCCGACCGCCGCGCGAATCAGGCGCAAATAACGGCCACTGCCCTGAAAATACTTCTCGTCGGTGAGCACGGACAAGCAGGTCGCGCCCGCCGCCGCATAACTTTCGGCAATCGCCACCGGGTCAAAACTGGCGCGGATGACGCCCATGCTCGGCGACGCCTTCTTCACCTCGGCAATCACCGCCGTGCCGCCAATGGCAACGCGCGCCTGCAACGCCTTCATAAAACCGCGCGGCACATCATTGCTGGCGCTGATATTGGCGACCAGCGTATCCATATCGACCCGCTGCTTCTGCGCCGCGACCTCCTGCCGCTTGTGCGCGAGAATATCATCCAGAATCGTCGCCATCGCTCACACCCCCTTGAGCCGCTGCGAGCAGGCGGCAATGCGCTGCAACTGCGCCGTGGCGCGGCCATCGCGCATAATCGCGCGGGCAAGCTCGACACCTTCGGCAAAACCGGCGACCGCCCCGGCAACATAAAAAATCGCCGCCGCATTGAGCGCGAGCATATCAAAACCGATGCCCGGCTCGCCGCGCGCGAACACCGCCTCAATCAGCGCCAGACTGTCGGCGGCGCTCTTCACCTGCAACGCGCTGTGGTCGCGGTAATTCATGCCAAAATCGGCAGGATTGACCGTATATTCAACAATCTCGCCATCGGCGCGCAGCTCCGCCACATCGCTCGGATGCGTGACGCTGAACTCGTCCAGCCCGTTGTGCGAATGCACCGTCAGCACCCGCTCGCCGCCGAGCGCGCGCGCGACCTCGACCATCGGCCGCAACCACGCCTTGCTGAACACGCCCAGCATCTGATACTTCACCCCTGCCGGATTCGACAGCGGCCCCAGCACATTGAACACCGTGCGGATACCAATCGCGCGCCGCACCGGCACCACATGGCGCATCGCATGGTGATACGCCTGGGCGAACATAAAACCAAAATTCGTTTCCTCAATGCACACCTTGACCTGCGCCGGTTCCAAATCCACCACCACGCCCGCCTGGCGCAACACATCGGCGCTGCCGGAGGCGCTGCTGGCGGCAACATTGCCGTGCTTGGCGATTTTCACCCCGCCCGCCGACGCGACAATCGCCGCTGCGGTGGAGACATTAAAAAGACTGGCGCCATCGCCGCCGGTGCCGACCGGATCAACCAGCACGCCGCCGCCCAAATCTGCCGGTTTCGCCAGCTCGCGCATCACCTGCGCCGCCGCCGTCACCTCGGCGACCGTCTCGCCCTTGATGGTCAGCGCCGTCAAAAACGCGCCCACCGCCGCCGGATCGGCCTCGCCCTGCATCAGCGCCAACATCACCTCGCGCATCATCGGCGCAGGCACATCCTGCCCGCGCACCAACAAATCAATCGCAGCCTTCATCAAAAAAACTCCTTAAATAAAAACCTGTTTCCAGTCGCCGGATTGTAACCCGCGCAGCGACCAATCACCAACCTGCACCCGCACCAGCCGCAGCGTCGGCAAACCGACCGCCGCCGTCATCCGCCGCACCTGACGGTTGCGCCCCTCGCGGATGGACAACTCCAGCCACGCCGTCGGCACCGACAGGCGGAAACGCACCGGCGGCACGCGCGGCCACAGCGGCGGCTCGGCAATGACTTTTACCCCGGCGGGCAACGTCCGCCGCGCCTCGCGCTTGCCCTTGTCCTTGAGCAAAACCCCGGCGCGCAACTGCGCCAGCGCCGCATCATCCGGCACCCCTTCCACCTGCACCCAGTACGTCTTCACCCACTTGAAACGCGGATCGGCAATGCGCGCCTGCAAACGGCCATCATCAGTGAGCAACACCAGTCCCTCGCTGTCATAATCGAGCAAACCTGCGGGATAAACACGCGGCACATCGACAAAATCGGCGAGCGTCGCCCGCCCGGACTTGTCGGTGAACTGGCAGAGGACGTTGAAGGGTTTGTTGAAGAGAATGAGCCTGCTCACGCCAACCCCGCCAACGCCTGCGCTGCCGTCGCATTACCCTGCGCCGCTGCCTTTTCCAGCCAATAGCGCGCCTTCGCCTTGTCCTGCGGCACGCCGTTACCGTCGCGGTAACACACCCCCAGGCGGATTTGCGCCGGGACAAAACCCTGCGCGGCGGATTTCTCATAAAACGCCAATGCTTGCACCCCATCGCGCGTACCGCATTCGCCCCGCTCGCACGCCAGGGCAAAATTAAATTGCCCTATCGCATCACCCTGCGCGGCAGCCCGCGCAAACCAAAAATCCGCCATCTCGTCGCTGCTCATCCCATTATCCATAAAGCCATGCGCTGACATTTGCCGCTGGAGACAGCCAAAAGCATTCTGCGCGGGCGGATAATCCATTTCCGCCAATTCCTGCAACATCCTGCGCGTCATCGAAGGCGGTTCCAGCGGACACGACGGTGCATAAGCCTTTTCCCTCCCATAATACATTTGCACAATATGCAAACGTGCCAGCCATTCCCGCTTGTCCCATACCTTGCCCAACGCCAACTCTGTCTGAAAATGCGTTGCTGTCATGACCACGCCATCCACATACATTAATGCCAGCAAATACCAGGCATCTGCATCGCCGCCTTCCGCCAATGCACGCATTTGCGCAAAAGCCGACAAACGGTCGCCCGCCTGATGCGCGACAAAAGCCTGCTGCCACGCCGGCAAATCCTTTTCCCTAACCAATGACGGAAATACCGCATCCACCCGCGGCAACACGGGCGAAATCATGCCCAAATAATCCGGCTGCATATCTGCCAGACACAAACCATTGGCGAATAACCCTTCCGCAGCATTATCCGTCGTCCGCTCCGGGGCAGATTCGGCAAAATCCCTGACATACAGCATAATGCCATTTTCCCGCAGCGCGAGGCGCTCAAGAGAATGCTGCACATATAAAGATTGCCGCTCATATATCGGATCATTTTTCAGGGTCAATGCCTTTTTGTACCAATAACGCGCCAACCGGTTACTCTGCACTACTCCTTTGCCAAACTCATAAAACATCCCCACATGGTGCATCGCATCCACTTCACCTTTGCCTGCCAATATCTTGTATAGCGCATAAGCCTTGCCATAATCATGCGGCGTGCCTATACCACGCAAAAATATATGTGCCAAATGAGATTGCGCATAACCGCTATCCTGCATGGCGGCCATTTCATACCAGTAAATGGCCATCGCATCATCACGCGGCACACCATAACCATGAGCATAAACAAATCCCATATCGCATTGTGCATCTGCCAATCCCTGTACTGCCGCCTTTTGATACCATTTTGCCGCTTCAATTGTACTCTGCTCGACACCGTCTCCATAATAATAAAGTTCGCCAAGACAGTGTTGTGCTTTTGCATCGCCATTTTCCGCCAATGGCAACAATAATGCGGCCATCTTTTTATAATCGCCATTTTCTTGCGCCAGCTCGATTTGCTGCCAGCTACCTTCTTCACACATCAATCATTCCCTCCATTCTGTTTTTACCGTTATGCTTGCGCATGATGGCGGTTTTTATGCCACCACCGTTGCCCGCCCATATTGACGATCCGTTGATACATACACGAAGGCGGGGGAGGAGTATGTATAGCCATCCCCGCCACTTCCCCTATCATAACCCGCCCCTGCCGACGGCCACCGTTTTCCATGCCTTATCCCCTCACCCCGCTTGACCGCACCCTGCTCGCCGTCACCGCCGGTATCGCCTGCGCCTGGCAGTTCGCGCCGCCGTTGTGGCTGCTGCCGCTGGCGCTGCTTCTGCTCTGGCCGCGCATAAGCCGCTACCTTGCCATCGCCCTGCTCGCCGCCTTGTGGATGCACAGCCCGTGGCAGTTCACCGCGCCCGTCGCCGTGGACACGCGCTGCGCCGCCACCCTGCGCGTCGCCGATTTTCCCCTGCGCAATTACCCCGTCGGCAGCCGCTTTACTGCCACCATCATCGCCCCCGGCGATTGTCCGCTCGCCACAGGCGACCGCCTCACCGTCAGCGATTATCAGCCCGTCGCACATCCATTAGGCGAAACCCTGCGCGCCCGCCTGCACCTCAAACCGGGCAGCGCCAGCCCCGCCGACCAGCGACAACGGCTGCGCGGTTACGCCACCCTCGACAGCGCTGAAGCCGTTGCCAACGCACCCGTGCCGTGGACGCTGCGCCAGCGCCTCGCCCTCGCCGACCGCATCGACCGCATTTTTCCGCCCGACCAGCGCCCGTGGCTGCGCGCGCTGCTGCTCGGCGACCGCAGCGGTCTCAATGCCGACGCACAAAATCGCCTGCGCCGCAGCGGCACCTCGCACCTCATCGCCATTTCCGGCCTGCACCTCGCCCTCATCGCCGGGCTGATTTACCTCGTGTTGCGCGTGCCGCTCGCCAGCCTGCCGCCGCGCTGGCGACACGGCATCGCGCCGCGCACTCTTGCGCTGCATGGCACCCTCGTCGCCAGTCTGCTCTATGCCCTCCTCACCGGCGCCGCCGCCCCGGTGTTGCGCGCCTGGGTGATGCTCGCCACCGTCGCCCTCTGCTGGCACGCGCCGGTGTTGGGCAGTGGTCGCGACGCGCTCAAACTCGCCGCCCTCGCGCTGCTGCTGCAAAACCCGTGGCAACTGGGCGCAGCGGGCGCGTGGCTCTCCTTTGCCGCCGTCGCCATCATCCTCTACAGCCTGCCGCTGTGGCGCAAACTGCGCCCGCTGAAACAATGGCTGCTGCTGCAAGTTCTCATCACCGCCATCCTCACCCCGCTCGGCTGGGCGCTCTTTGGCGGCATCAGCCTGATAGCGCCCGCCGCCAACCTCGTCCTCATCCCGTGGCTGGCGCCAGTGCTGACCCTCGCCATCCTCGCGCTGCTGTTGCCCGTTTTCGCCACGCCTGCCAGTTGGCTGCTTGACCACTACCTGCGCGCGCTGACACAACTCGCCCGCCCTGCCCTCGCCTACCTCGAACCGCCGTGGCAGCCAACTACCGCCACCGCGCTGCTCTTTACCGCCGCCTGCCTGCTGATACTGACGCGACGGCGCACACCGCTGCGGTTTGAAAATATGAATGAATTTTCCATGAACGACGCCCGTTGGAAGACCGGAACCGCTCGCGATTGCACACTTCGCCCTGCGAACGCCCATCGAACTGCCCCCTCCCCCGTGGGGGAGGGTTGGGGTGGGGGCAGCAAACAATCCGCATCAGCGACGGCCTATAAACAGCCTCCAGTCCGCAAACCGTCAATGCTATTGCGGCAACCCGCCCTGTGGTTCGCCCTCACCCTCGCCAGCGCCCTCATCACCACCTTTGCCCCGGCGGGCGACTACCACGCGCCGAACGGCAGCGCCATCCTGCGCGCGGACGGCAAAACCGTCATCGTCAATACCGGACTGCGCCACCGCAACCTGGGGCGCGACGATGCCGCGCGCTACCTGCTGCCCGAACTGCGCCGCCACTACCAGCGGCCGGACGCCATCATCCTCACCGGAAAAAGCCTGCGCGATACCAGCGCGTTGAAGACGCTGCTGGATGCCTGGCCGGAGACGCCGGTGTACAGCACCGTCATCAATACCGCCCTGCCCTACCCCGTCATTTATTGCCCGGCGCACAATCCCGCCGGGATTACCTTTATCAAGACGGATGAGGGCTGCACCGCCCGCTTTGGTGACACCCCGCTCACCGCTCCGTAAGCGCCTGTTCAAAATGCTGCTCATCCGCACGAATTTGAATGGTTGCGCCCGGATTGTTCTCTCCCTTGCACAGTATAGCCATCCACCGAAAGTTTCAGACAAGGCGCGTCGCCGAAGACAGTACGCAGTTGTACGGCGCGGGTTTCCCTAAAAAATGGCTCCGCCATTTTTTAGGGTGCCCAGTCAGGCGACGCAACACCGTATGAGGCTTTCGGTGGATGGCTATATCTGCCATAGGGTGTGCCTCGGCGCATCAGCCGGGCGATATGGCTCACGCCTTGATGACCCGCACCCGCGCCCGTTTTTCGTGCGCGGCGTAGCTGATGTTGGCTTTTTCGCCCACGGCAGGGACGCGGGCAAGCGCGCTTTTTTCATGGATTTGGTAGTAGCGGCTGCCGTCGGCGACGTGCTGCACGATGATGTCGCTATCGGCGAAGACCACGCGGCCGCGGCAGGGGGCGGCGGGTTTTCCGCTTTTGAGGACGGCGTCCGGGTTTTCTTGCCGCAGCAGGGTCAGGATGTGGCGGTATTTTTCTGTTTCTGTATCTCCGCCAGCGCCCACGCCGACGCCTGCTGCAAGTCTTGCCTGAGCGATGCGATTTCGGATGGTGTCAAGATCAGCGGCGGCGCAGAGGTGGGCGGCTTCGGATTGGGTGAGTCGGTCGAGCTCATAGTGAAATTCCTGTTTCCAGTAGGTATTGAGGGCGTCGCCGTGTTTGGCGTGCAGCGCGGCGAGGGTTTGCGGGGTGGGCGCGAGTGGCAGCGAGTAGTGCTTGGCGCTCATGACGACGACGCCGAGGACGCGCCCGCCACGGTTTTCGATGTGGCCGCGCAAGGCGGCGAGGGTGCCGCCCTGGGTCAGGGTGTCATCAACGAGGATATAGCAGCAGCCGGTCTGGACGGCACCATCGAAAGCGGGCGGAAAGGCGAGGCGGTGATTGGCGTTGCTGCCGGTGCGGTGGGCGCGGCTGCTTTGCACGATGCCGGTTTCGACCGGGTTGCCGCCGAGGCCGTCGGCGAGGAGGTGCGCCAGCATCAGCGGGATTTTGTTGCGCCCGCCCTGTTCTTCGGCGTGTACCGGGACGATGCGGGTATCGGGCGTGGGGCGGAAGCAGGCGGCAACGGCGGCGATGGTTTCCGGCTTGAGCAGGCGTTGTACGAGGCGAAAGGCGGCGGGCGCTTCGCCTGCTTTGGCGGCGGGGTAGTCGGGCAGGGCGGCGAGGCTGTCGATGTAGCCGTTGCGGATGGCGGGCGGGAAGCTGCCCCACGGGGCGCGTTCGGAGCGGTAAGGCAGCATGGTCAGAGCAGGTCGGGTTGGGTAATGACCGCCCGCACCGGCGCGTAACTGCGGCGGTGTTCCGGTGTCGCGCCGAGGCGGGCGAGGGCGGCAAGGTGCGCCTGGGTGCCGTAGCCCTTGTGTGCGGCGAAACCGTAGCCGGGATAGCGCGCCTCCAGCGCCAGCATTTCGCGGTCGCGCGTGACCTTGGCGACGATAGATGCGGCGGCGATGCAGGCCTCGCTGGCATCTCCACCGACGATGGCGCGGGCGGGAATAGCAAGCGTCGGCGTGAATTTGCCGTCTATCAGCACCTGCGATGGTGGCGGATTGAGCGCAGCGAGGGCGCGCTGCATGGCGAGCAGCGTCGCGTGGTGAATATTGAGCATGTCGATTTCGGCAGGTGTTGCCGCCGCCGCGCTCCAGGCGACAGCTTGCGCGGTGATGGCGGTGTAGAGTGCTTCGCGTTGGCGCGCGCTCAGTTTTTTGCTGTCGGTCAGGCCGGGCAGGTCGTAGTGCGCGGGCAGGATGACGGCAGCGGCGATAACGTTGCCGACCAGCGCGCCGCGTCCGGCTTCGTCCACCCCGGCAATCACACGGACGCTCCGGGGTGGCTGGTCATGGCGCGCCAGTTGGCGGCGAGGATGAGCAGCGCCGCGGCGATGATGATGCCGTAGGAGATGGCGCCGTCGCCCAGTTCGTAGGCGGCGCGACCGCCGGGATAGGCGGTGCGCGCGGTGTTGGCGATGGTGTGGCAGAGGATGAGAATGGCAACGGCGCGCCCGGCGCGGTTGTACAGCCAGACGTAAATGACGCGCACGGCGACGGTGCCCGCCAGCCCCCAGAGGATAAGCGCGGGCGACTGGCCGATTTGGATCATCGAGCGCAGATGCCACAGCGCCCACGGGATGCCGATGATGAGCGCGGTGGCGAGTGGGTTGTAGCGCTGTTGCAAGGCATCGGTGGCGTAGGCGGTGTAACCGAGTTCTTCGACGATGGCGGCGAAGTAGAAGACGGCGACGGCCAGCAGCAGCGCGGGCGCAGGCGCGGCGGGCAGCGGTACCGGCAACCCGACGGCGCGCATCGCCAGCCAGGTGAGCAGGTAGAGTGCCGGAAAGAGGAGGATGGCGAAGGCGAGCCAGCGCCGCGCGTTGATGCGGCGGTAGTCGTGGGCGCGCGCCAGCAGTTGTCGCGCCGCTGCGCCGCCGCCTTCGCGGTAACGCAGGATGAGGGCGGCGATAGTCGGGGTGAATGCCGCGCCGATGTCGGTCAGCGGCAGATTGTCGGGCAGGCCGCCGCGCGGAATGTATCCGGCGATAAGCCAGAACGGCGCACTCATCAGGTACACCAGCAGGAAGTATTGCCAGGGGTGGGCGGGTTTGGGGGTCATGGGCGATCTCCGTGGTTGGGGTGGATGGGTAGTGTGTCGTCGGTTACGGCGTAGTCCGCACCTCATTCAGGCAGAACTGCGCGATGATGGCTTCTGCCGCGCGCGCCGAGACGTTGGCGGGTAACTGCGCGGCGACTTGGGCAAGCGCTGTGCGTTGTGCGTCAGCGGCGGGGGCATTCGTGAGCAGCGGTGCCAGTTCGGCGGCGAGCCGCGCCGGGTTGCAGTCTTCCTGGATGCACTCCGGCACGATGTCCGCGCCCGCGAGCAGGTTCGGCAGGGAGAAGCGGTTGATTTTCAAAAGACGCAGCGCGCGCGCGATGGCGGCGCTCAGCGGGTGGACGCGGTAGGCGACCACCATTGGCCGCGCCAGCAGCGCCGCTTCCAGGGTGATGGTGCCGCTGGCTAGCAGCAGCGCGTCGCTGGCGCTCATCAGCGCGGCACTGTCGGCGTCAAGCTGGTGCACATCGGGCAGGCGGGCGAGCAGCGCGGCGCTTTCGTCATCCGGCGGGTGGCGCAGCGAGAGCACGGCGTGCAGCGCGGGGTTGTCTGCTTTCAGACGCTGGTAGGTGTGGAGGAAATCAGGCAACAGCCGCCGGATTTCACCCCGGCGCGAGCCGGGAAAGAGGCCGAGGATGGTCGCATCGGCGGGGAGATTCAGCGCGGCACGGGCATCGGCAGCATCAACGGGTTGCAGGCGGTCGCGCAGCGGGTGGCCGACGCAGACGGCGGGCACGCCGTGTTTGTCGTACACCGCGGTTTCAAAGGGAAAGAGGCAGAGCATGAGGTCGATGCAGCGGCGGATTTTGTGGATGCGCTTTTCCTTCCACGCCCACAGCGACGGGCTGACGTAATGCACGGTTTTGACGCCGCGCGCGTGCAGCGCCTTGGCGATGCGCAGGTTGAAATCGGGCGCGTCGATGCCGATGAACACATCCGGCGGGTCGTCCGCCCAATGGGCAAGCAGCGATTTCTGCGCGGCGAGGATGTCCGGCAGGTGGCGCAAGACTTCCACCAGCCCCATCACCGCGAGGCGGTTCATGTCAATCAGCGAATCAAGTCCCGCCGCCTGCATCGCCGCGCCACCGACGCCGCTGAAGCGCGCATTGGGCAGGCGTTCGCGCAGGGCGGCAAGGAGTGGCGCGCCGAGCAGGTCGCCGGAGGTTTCGCCCGCGAGCAGGGCGATGTGCAGGGGTTTGGTCGTCATGGTTGTCCGGGTTGCGGGGATGGCGGCAGGATAGCGGCATGGGCGGGTTTGTGCCAGGGGAGCGTGGGCGGGGCGCATTTTTTATGCTGCCCGCGGGTGCAAACGCGTATGCTTGCCCAGAGAACTTACAGCTTTGAGGAAATTCAATGATGCAACCTGACTCCCGCAACCGCTACGGCACTATTAGCCGCTTTCTGCACTGGAGCATGGCGCTGGGGATTGCGCTGATGTTTCTGCTGGCGCTCGCCTGGCATATTGATGCGCGCTGGCGGGTACTGGTTCCCGCACACAAGGCGCTCGGCACGGTGCTGCTAATGTTGCTGCTGTTTCGCATCATTTGGGCGATTGCCAGCGAAACCCGTCCGGCCGCTGGCAATCGTGCGGTGCGATGCGGTCATTTCGCGCTGTATGTGCTGATGCTCACCGTGCCAGGCATTGCGCTGCTGCGCGATGCAGCCCGCGGGCGCGACGGTAACGCGGAGAATGCGCTGACGCATTTTGGCGATCTTTGGCATGGGCGTAGCGCGTGGTTTTTGCTGGCGCTTGTCGTCGGGCATATTGCGATGACGGTGATTCATCAGCGGCGCGGCGAGAAGGTTTTGCAGCGTATGGCGGGGCGGCAACCGCCTGCAGGCGGGGATGACAAGGGGTGAGAAAAGACCGCTGCGGCGGTTCTTTCATCTCAATCCCTGAAAAAATGGGAAACAGCCTGTTGTTTGGCTCGTGGTTGCGGGCGGTTACGCTCGTTCCTCGCTACGGGCTGTTTACAAGCAGTCGCTGACGCGGATGGTTTGCTGCCCCCGCCCCTCCCCCACGGGGGAGGGAGCAGTTTGGTGGATGACCGCAGAGCAAAGCCCGCAACGGGGCAGGGTTGAAATGTAAACAGCCCCTAGAGGCTGTTTGCAATTTGAAAAATCCCCCTCCCCTGCAGGGCGAAGCCCGCAGCGGGGGAGGGTTGGGGAGGGGGTGAGCGATATTATTGATGAGCCGAAATTCCAATTTTTCAATTGTTTGCTGCTCTCACCCCAGCCCCTCTCCCAGAGAGACTGGAACAGCTCGCGCAGCGAAAGAGGGGCTTACCCGCCGAATTGTAAACAGCCCCTAGTACGAAGTCCGTCACCGCCCGAACGATAGCAATTGCGCCACTGCCAGCATCGTCTGCGGACGTCCGCCAAACAATCGCTCCTGCAGGGGTTAGGGCAGCAAATAACCCGCGCAGCAATCACAAAAAACATCAAAAAAACACACCAAACCATTGCGGTATCGTGAAAATAGCGTAACAAGTCATCGCCCTACATATTCGGGAAGGTCGGATAAAATCATTACAATACAAAGTATTGCCTAAAGTTATCGCACGCCCTGCGTGCAGTCGTATTTCTTAACCTTTCGCATTTGGTCTTGCCCGCGTCCCCAAAAATAGCTATCTTCGTTATCGGACAAACCAATC
>NZ_CALJAH010000023.1 GCF_938028185.1 uncultured Cardiobacterium sp.
ATATACTATATTGGCTTCCTTTAAGGCATTGTTCCACTTATGTAGTGCAGTTACTAATTCCTTTTCTTCATAATCCATAAGATCGTGTCTATTAATACCGTACCAATAATGGCTATGTATGCTGCCATCAGGGGTCTGGTGTAATACTTGTGTAAAGACATCATTAAGTATTTTTCCATTATCAATAAGTTCAATATGCCAAGTCGCATCTAATTCCTGATTATTAGGAATTTTTAGAGAAACTTGTTCAGGAGAAATATTTAGTTCGTTCCGATATCGCGCAGCAGTGCTTAAAATATTGTGAATAGTTAAACCAGATTTTTTCCATTCAAGGTTTATTAATTCGGCATACTTATCTAGTTGTAATTTATAATTTTCATAACGATTAATATCGGCTTCGATTTGTTCAGGCTTTCGATAAACCTGTTGTTTTTTCATTTTCTGGTCGAGGCTGTGAAGAATCCCCAGTTTGTTGGTTTTATTGCTGTGCAATTCAAGACAAAAGTCTCCTAATCCTGCTTTATCTAGTCTGTTTTTAACAACATTTAGCGCTGCCATCTTTTCGGCAACAAACAGAACCGTCTTTCCGGCATTAATGCAGGCTGCTATTAGGTTTGTAATCGTTTGTGATTTTCCAGACCCGGGTGGTCCTTCAATAACCAGGTTTTCACCGTTAACAGCATCAATCAATGCGCTATGTTGAGAACTATCTGCATTGTCTATTAATGGAAATTTGACATGGATATTTTCTATGGTATCAATAAGGTATTCTTCTGGATAGGATATGATATCTGTATTAGATTGAGGTTCTGATGTACTAAACAGTCTTTTAATAATGGTATTTTTTTCGAGCGGGTTATCTGCGGGCCAATTCTTGGGATCTAAATCTCGATACATGGCCTGCTTGGTAAAATTCAATAGGACCAGGCTCGCTCGACGCTTTATTTTCCAGTTGGGTTTTTCTTTTAATATGGTCTGCTCAATAAGTGAAAAATATTGCTCCGGCGTCTGTTCTGGTTCGATCAGTGGTAGTAATAGTCCAAAATCATGAGATAATTTTTCATATAGTGTGGTATTGCTTAATACATCATCATCGCGCAGATATATGCTATATTTTTTAGTGGTTCCATATTTATCCAGTTCTAATGTAACCGGAAAAGTGTAAAGCGGAGCCAATCGTTTTTTGTCCGAAGAATCACTTTCAGTCCATTCCAGAAAACCTAGTGCTAGATAAAGAATATTTGCGCCGGTTTCTTGTAAGGCACTTTCTGTGTTAGCGCGGATATTTTTTAATCTTGCGTCAAGATTAGGTTGCCATAATAATATTTGGAAGCTATGGTCTTTATCTTGTATATCATCTGTTTCTAACGTATTAGGTAACTCCAAGCTGATATCTATCCCCATACGGGAAGCCCACTCTTCTGGTGATGGTTTTTTAAGTGTTGTTTCACCAAGTGCAACGTTCTTAGACGCAAAATTGTGCTGGCGTAATTCCTGTTCAGTAGGCTCCTTAAGTCCTTGAAAGAATATTCTGTTGCCAGCTTGCAATGAATTTGCTATCCAGTTAGGACTTTTGCCTACAATTTGGATACTTTTTGTTTTTGTATGGCGAAAATTAAGTAGCGCATTACGAGAACTAAGATCCAACAAGCGTTTACGTATGGCTTCCAATGAAGTATAGGCGAATTCAGTCATAATTATTACTTTCCTTGAATGTAGTGGATCACTATCGGGTAGGGGGTCAATGAACTGTTGATATTATCTGCTTTTTCAACATAAATTTCACCGCTTCCTCTTTGCAAACGCATCCGCCATCGCGGTGTTCGCCGGTTTTTCTTGGCGCTGTTGTGGGCGGTTGTTGTCGCCGCGGGCGGGTTTGCGTTCGCCGCCCGCTTCGTCGTTTAGGCGCATGGTGAGGGCGATGCGTTTGCGCGCGGCATCGACTTCCAGCACTTTGACTTTCACCACGTCGCCCGCTTTGACGATGTCGCGCGGGTCTTCTACGAAGCGGTCGGCGAGTGCCGAGATATGGACGAGGCCGTCCTGGTGCACGCCGATATCGACAAATGCGCCGAAGTTGGCGACGTTGCTGACCACGCCTTCGAGAATCATGCCGGGTTGCAAATCGCTGATTTCGTGGACGCCTTCGGCAAATGTCGCGGTCTGGAATTCGCCGCGCGGGTCGCGCCCCGGTTTTTCCAGTTCGGCGAGGATGTCCAGGATGGTCGGCAGGCCGAATTGGGCGGTGGTGTAGTCGGCGGGTTTGATTTGTCGGATTTGTTCGCGGTTGCCGATGAGGTCGGCGGCGGCGAGTTTTTTGTCTGCCAGCATTTTGGCAACGATGGGGTAGGCTTCGGGGTGCACGGCGCTCGCGTCCAGCGGTTCGTTGCCGCCGTGGATGCGCAGGAAGCCGGCGGCTTGTTCGTAGGTTTTTTCGCCAAGGCGCGGTACTTTTAACAGGGTTTTGCGGTTATCGAACGCGCCGTTTTGGTCGCGCCAGGCGACGATGTTTTGTGCCAGCGTCTGATTCAGGCCGGAGATGCGCGCCAAGAGCGGCACGGAGGCGGTGTTGACGTCCACGCCGACGGCATTGACGCAGTCTTCAACGACGGCGTCGAGAGTTTTGGCGAGCTGCGACTGGTTGACGTCGTGCTGGTACTGGCCGACGCCGATGGATTTGGGGTCGATTTTGACGAGTTCGGCGAGCGGGTCTTGCAGGCGGCGGGCGATGGAGACGGCGCCGCGCAGGGAGACGTCCAGTTCGGGAAATTCTTTGGCGGCGAGTTCGGAGGCGGAGTAGATGGAGGCGCCTGCCTCGCTAACGACGATTTTGTGCAAGCCCGCTTCTGGCAGCGCCTTGATGAGTTCGCCCGCGAGTTTGTCGGTTTCGCGGCTGGCGGTGCCGTTGCCGATGGCGATGAGTTTGACGCGGTGCTGTTTGATGAGGCGAGCGAGGGTGGCGAGCGCGTTGTTTTCTTGGTGCAGGTAAACGATGGCGGTGTCGAGCAGTTTGCCGGTGTCGTCGACGACGGCGCTTTTGATGCCGTTGCGGTAGCCGGGGTCTAAACCCAATGTCGGCAAACGGCCGGCGGGCGCGGCAAGCAGCAGGTCTTTGAGGTTGCGCGCGAAGACGGTGATGGCATCGCTGTCGGCGGCTTCTTTGAGGCGGTTCAGCGCGTCCAGCTCCAGCGAGAGGTAGATTTTGGCGCGCCAGGCGAGGCGGACGGTGTCGCGCAGCCATTTGTGTTCGCCGATGCGGTAGTGCGCGGCGATAGTTTGTTCGTAGGCGCTGGCTTCGGTCGCGGGCGTTTCGTCCGGCTGGTATTTGAGGGCGAGTTGCAGCACGCCTTCGTTGCGCCCGCGCAGTACGGCGAGGGCGCGGTGGCTCGGCATGGCGCGGATGGCTTCGCGGTGGTCGAAGTAGTCTTTGTATTTTTCGCCTTCGCTTTCTTTGCCTTCGATGACTTGCGCGTGCAATTCGCCCTCCGCCCACAGTTTGTCGCGCAGGGCGCCGATGAGTTCGGCGTTTTCGGCAAACTGTTCCATCAGGATGGCGCGCGCGCCGTCCAGCGCCGCTTTGGCATCGGCGATGTTTTCGTTGAGGTACGGCGCGGCGGCGGTGTCCACGTCTTGCGGCTGGTCGGCGAGGAGGGTGTCGGCGAGTGGTTGCAGGCCGTGCTCGCGCGCGATTTGTGCTTTGGTGCGGCGCTTGGGTTTGTAGGGCAGGTATAAGTCTTCTAACGCGGTTTTGTTGTCGGCGGCGTCGATGGCGGCGCGCAGTTCGTCGGTGAGTTTGCCTTGTTCTGCGATGCTGTTCAGCACGGTTTCTTTGCGCGCTTCCAGTTCGCGCAGGTATTGCAAGCGCTCGGCGAGGGTGCGCAGTTGCGAGTCGTCCAGTCCGCCGGTCGCTTCTTTGCGGTAACGGGCGATGAACGGCACGGTCGCGCCGTCGTCCAAAAGGTCGATGGCGGCGGTGATTTGTGCGGCGGTGGCGGCGAGTTCGGTGGCGAGGAGGGCGGTGATGTTCATCGGAGTTCCTGGTTATGGTGAAAGGGGCGGATTATAGCGGCTGTTTATACGGGGAAGGTTTATGTAAACGGAGGCTTTTCGGTTATGGTGTTGCGTCGCCTGACCGGGCACCCTAACTTTGCGCGCTCGAATCGCACATTTTGACTTGTACCACCGGAGATTCTATGCCACATCATTCCGCACTCCTGCTCATTGACATCCAGCAAGGCTTTCAGGACGCCATCTGGTGGGGCAGCACGCGCAACAATCCGCAGGCGGAAGCCGTCTGCGGACGCCTGCTGCAACACTGGCGTGCGTGCGGTTTGCTCGTCATTCACGTCCGCCACGCTTCGCTAAACCCGCAATCGCCGCTGCATCCCGCCGCGCCTGGCTTTGCCTTCGTGGCAGATGTCGCCCCGCTGCCGGGCGAGGTCATCATCACCAAACACGTCAACAGCGCCTTCATCGGCACCGACCTGCAAGCGCGGCTCGATGCGGCGGGCGTGCGCAATCTCGTCATCGCCGGTATCAGCACCGACCATTGTGTCTCCACCACCACTCGCATGGCCGCCAACCTCGGCTACGCAGTGCGCCTTGTCAGCGACGGCTGCGCCACCTTCGCCCGCACCGGTTACGACGGCGCTTCCTTTGATGCTGACATCATCCACCGCACCGCACTCGCCAGTCTGCACGGTGAATTTGCCGAAGTGCTGGAAAGCGCGGCGCTGTTGGCAGAAGGTTGAACCGGCACGGTTTTTGGTATCGCGGCGCGTGAAATGAGTGGGGATTCCGCTATATAATCCGCAGAAAATTCACGTCAAACCACACCATGCGCCGCCGAATCCACATCATCCTGCTCGCTCTCGCCACCGTCGCCCGCGCTGCCCCGCTTTTTACCGACGACATCTCCGACCAAAATGACGGCTGGATTAACCGCGAAACCCGCGCTGCCACCGCCCTGACCCTGACCCGCGAGCCTGAAGGCGGCGACACCATTGCGACCATTGCAGCAGGTGAGGCACTCGGTATCCTGCTTGCGGACAAAAATGGCCATTTTCTCGGCAAAACGCCGTTTGGCATCACCGGCTGGGTACAGGCGCGGGCAGGTGAGGGACGCAGCGAAACCTTCCCCGCCCTTGAACAGCTGCACGATGACCGCCTCAATCTTGACATTTATTACCATCCTGAACTCGGCAAGGCGCTCAACAACCATTACTACTACGACGAAGCCGAGCCGGATACCCCCTCTCCCGGCCTACCGCCTGAGCCGCGCAAGGATGACCCCGCCCCGGTTTACGAAATCTTCGACCGCTTGCTGGAAACCGCCTTCACCCCCGGCGGGGCGCGCTATTTCATCGACTGCACCGTCAGTCTGAACGACCAGCATTACTGCCTCTTTCTTCCCGTAAACGAAGGCAAAATCCGCCGTCTTGGCGCCGCCGGCCTGCTGGGTCAAACCTTCTATTTTCCCGGCAACGGCTACGCCTATAGCGATGTTGATGACAGCCGCAGCCGCTACTACCGCGCCCGACAAAAATGGATACTGCGCGACGGCACGATGCAAGAAATCGAACAGCCGTATCACTACCTCGGACTCACCAGTCACTATCGCGGCATCCTTGCCCCTGACGGCACACATGATCAAAAAACTCCGTTGCGTCTCACCGACCGTATTGACGGCAACAAGAGCGTCGCCAAAATCGCACCCGGTGAAAAAATTACCCTGCAACTCGCCGCCCCGCACCAGAATTGCCCTCAAAACGCGCGCATTGACGACGGCAATTCCTGCGCCGATCTTTGGCTGCTCATTGAAAACGCCGCCGGCAAAACCGGTTGGACAAAAATCAACTACAGCGAAAAAACCCCCGATCTCGAAGGACTACACGGATTCGCCAGATAGTTTCAGCCAGAGCGCGGGCACGCGATGTTGGTGCCATCGGTGCGCTTGCCGCCATCATTCACAAATTTGCCATCCAATTATCCGAAATTTGGGAGAATGATGTTCTTGCAATGAAAACTCTTCGCAAGAGGCGTAAAATGCGGGGCACGCAACCTACGGTGTTTGCTATCTTTTTATAAAAAATTTACAATAATCCTAGCTTCAAAAGGCGGGCGCCAGCATGGCGCCATTGCCGCTACAACCATTTCTTTTTCAATCTGATCAGGAGTTAATATGCTGACAAAAACTGAAAACCGTCCTGCTGCATGGGCGAACTTCATCTCTGGTGACTGGGAAAACGGCGTCAACGTCCGTGACTTCATCCAGAAGAACTACACCCCGTACGAAGGCGACGGCAGCTTCCTCGCCCCCGCTACCCCCGCTACCACCAAACTGTGGGACAGCGTGATGGAAGGCGTCAAGGAAGAAAACCGCACCAAAGCCCCGCTGAAAATCGACGCCGACATCGTCTCCGGCATCAACAGCCACGCACCGGGCTACATTGACAAAGACCTTGAAGTCATCGTCGGCCTGCAAACCGATGAACCGCTGAAACGCGCCATCATGCCCTACGGCGGCATCAAGATGGTCATGGATTCCTGCCGCATCTACGAAACCCCGCTGAACGAGCAGGTCGCCAAAGCCTTCACCGAATACCGCAAAACCCACAACCAGGGCGTATTTGACGTTTACACCCCGGACATCCGCCGCTGCCGCAAATCCGGCGTGCTGACCGGTCTGCCGGACGCTTACGGCCGTGGCCGCATCATCGGTGACTATCGCCGGGTTGCCCTCTACGGTATTGACTACCTGATGGCCGACAAAGTCCGCCAATTCAACGAACTGCAAGCTGACCTCGAAGCCGGCAAAGACCTTGAAGCCACCATCCGCCTGCGCGAAGAAATCTCCGAACAGCACCGCGCCCTCGGCCAAATGAAAGAAATGGCTGCCCGCTACGGCTACGACATCTCCGGCCCGGCTACCAACGCCCACGAAGCCGTACAGTGGACCTACTTCGGCTACCTCGCTGCCGTCAAATCACAAAACGGCGCCGCGATGAGCTTTGGCCGCGTTTCCACCTTCCTCGACATCTACATCGAACGCGACCTGAAAAACGGCGTTATCACCGAAAGCCAGGCGCAAGAAATGATTGACCACCTCGTCATGAAACTGCGCATGGTTCGCTTCCTCCGCACCCCGGAATACGACCAACTCTTCTCCGGCGACCCAATTTGGGCAACCGAATCCATCGGCGGCATGGGCTTGGATGGCAGAACGCTCGTTACCAAAAACAGCTTCCGCTTCCTCCACACCCTGTACAACATGGGGCCGTCCCCGGAACCGAACATGACCATCCTCTGGTCAGAACAACTGCCGGTCGGCTTCAAACACTTCTGCGCCAAAGTCTCCATCGACACCTCATCCGTGCAGTACGAAAACGACGACCTGATGCGCCCGGACTTCAACAGCGACGACTACGCCATCGCCTGCTGCGTCAGCCCGATGGTGGTCGGCAAACAAATGCAGTTCTTCGGTGCCCGCGCCAACCTCGCCAAAACCCTGCTGTACGCAATCAACGGCGGTGTTGATGAAAAATCCAAAGACCAGGTCGGCCCGAAACAAGAACCGCTGAAAGACGAAGTGCTTGACTATGACGTTGTCATCAAACGTATGGACAGCTTCATGGATTGGCTCGCTACCCAATACGTAACTGCATTGAACTGCATCCACTACATGCACGACAAATACAGCTACGAAGCCGCCCTGATGGCACTACATGACCGCGACGTTTACCGCACCATGGCTTGCGGTATCGCCGGACTCTCCGTTGCTGCCGACTCGCTCTCTGCCATCAAATACGCCAAAGTCCGTCCGGTGCGTGACGAAAACGGCATCGCTGTGGACTTTGAAATCGAAGGCGAATACCCGCAATTCGGCAACAACGACGAACGTGTTGACAGCATCGCCTGCGACCTGGTTGAACGCTTCATGAAAAAAGTTGCCAGCCACAAAATGTACCGTGGTGCTACCCCGACCCAGTCCGTACTCACCATCACTTCCAACGTGGTTTACGGCAAAAAAACCGGTAACACCCCGGATGGTCGCCGCGCTGGTGCGCCGTTCGGACCGGGCGCCAACCCGATGCACGGTCGTGACGTCAATGGTGCGGTCGCTTCCCTGACCTCCGTCGCCAAACTGCCGTTTGCCTACGCGAAAGATGGTATCTCCTACACCTTCTCCATCATTCCGGGTGCGCTCGGCAAAGACGACCAAAGCCGTCAAGCCAACCTCGCCGGCCTGATGGACGGATACTTCCACCACGACAGCGAATTTGAAGGCGGACAACACCTCAACGTGAACGTCCTCAACCGTGAAATGCTGATCGAAGCGATGAACGACCCGGAACTGTATCCGCAGCTCACCATCCGCGTCTCTGGCTATGCGGTGCGCTTCAACTCGCTCACCAAAGAGCAACAAATGGACGTCATCACCCGTACCTTCACCCAAACCATGTAAGCGGCACGCTCGCTTGCAAACCACAAAAAGTGCCGGGCAACCGGCACTTTTTTCGCATCCCAATCCAGTAAAATTGCGCCCAACCACCCACACGGAACACCCCATGCGCTACGGCATCATTCACTCCATCGAAACCTGCGGCACCGTTGATGGCCCGGGGCTGCGCTTTGTCGTCTTCACCCAGGGCTGCCTGATGCGCTGCCTGTACTGC
The DNA here is from genome assembly GCF_938028185.1 of uncultured Cardiobacterium sp. Classification (GTDB taxonomy): domain Bacteria; phylum Pseudomonadota; class Gammaproteobacteria; order Cardiobacteriales; family Cardiobacteriaceae; genus Cardiobacterium. The sequence goes on from NZ_CALJAH010000023.1 coordinate 8,676, forward strand.
CACAATCGGGATACATGGGATTTCCATACCGACAAATGTCAGGAAATGACCGTCGAGCAGGTGATGAAACAGGTAATGTCTTACCGCCATTACCTGGAGGCAACTGGCGGCGGCGTGACCGCAACCGGCGGCGAACCGCTGTTGCAATACGAATTTGTGCGCGACTGGTTTACCGCCTGCAGCGAACACGGCATCCATACCTGTCTCGACACCAACGGCTACGCGCTGCATTACGATTCCATCTTGGAAGACCTGCTCGACCATACCAATCTCGTCATGCTGGACTTGAAACAGATAGACCCCGAAATCCATAAGGTACTGGTCGGCATCCCCAACACCAAAACGCTGAATTTCGCCCGTCATCTGGCCGAGCGCGGACAGTCTACCCGCGTGCGCTACGTTATCGTTCCCGGCTATACCGACGACGAACGTTCCG
>NZ_CALJAH010000024.1 GCF_938028185.1 uncultured Cardiobacterium sp.
GCCATTGTGCTGTTCTCTGTCATGTCAGTTCCTGCTATCCCGCCTGCTGATACTGTCTACCGAGAAAACTCGTTCGCCTGTTCTTGTGGCAATCGTTCAATCGCATCCAACTCACGCCGGAAGGCCTTGAAACTGCAAACGAACCGCACGGTTTGTAAGATTTGATGTGTCATATTCATATGTTTTCCTATTCCGGAATGGCCGGTGTCACCTGAATCGGCCCCAGCGGGATGCGCAGTACCAGTTGGCCGCGCTCGTCCAGGTCGCAGGTAGCGTAGAACCAGCTGGTCCAGGCATACTGTCTTTCTTCAATGCGTTTCGTGCCGGTATGCGCGATGTTTTTGTGACAGCTCACCTGCTCCGGGTACACCTTCGACCAGGCGACCCCGCTGGGGGCGGTCGTCGGCCAATAGACCCGGCCAATTTGCGGGTCGGCGAGAATGTCCAGTCCGCGCCGCGCGATGACTGCCGAGGCCTTGGCGTCATCAACGTGATCGACCGTGCCATAACGCGGATAGAGGTGTCCCCAGGTTTCCGGCAGGATGGTGCCGGTACTGGGCGCAATGCGCGGTCCCGGCCACAGGGGATTCCAGATGCGGTGCAGATCCACCAGCGGCCAGCCATGCCGCCACAGGATGGAATCCAGGCCGCTGAGGTAGTACGGCCAGAAGGGCGTGTACGGCAGGGTGCAGAAGTAGCGGCCGCCGGTGCTGACGTCGTAGCCGTCAACCGCGCTGGTGACGCTGTCGTTGGCACGGTCGTAGTCGGTGTAATCGGCACCGTCAATTTGCGACATGGTTTCGTCGTAGCCCAGCGACTGCCGTTCCTGGTCGGTAAACTGTCCCTGACCGCTGCCCTTGTTCTGCCAGCGGTTGAGGAAGCCCGCGCCCGGCGGTGGTTGTTGCTGACCGTTGCCATTCCCGGCGTTGCCGCCGTTGTTGCGCGGCACGTTGCCCGTGCCCTGGAAGTAGCGGCTGTTGGTCGGGTTCGACGGGGCTTTTTGTTTCTCCGGCGATGACGCACTGCTGCCGCTTCCGCCATTGCCGCCGCCGGATTTTTCACCACCTCCGGTTTTCTGGAAGATGATCATCGCCGGGTGGCCGATGAGCGCCGATTCGTAGTGCTGTGGTGCGTAGTGCTTGCCAAACTTGTGGTGCTTGTAGCGTCCGGCACCGATTTCGACGTTGTCGGCCAGTCCAAGGAAACCGACGTGAACGATGGCCTCGCTCGCGGCGCGGTAGGCGCTGCCCAGCAGGCGCGAGTAATCTTCCCACGGCATTTCGTCAAGGTAGGGATGCGACTGGTTGACCATCGCCGGTACGGTATGGCCGACGTGCAGCGTCCAGAAGTAGTACGGACCATAAGGCGTCCAGATGACCCGCAACGACAGGCCGAGGATGCGGTAATCGAGGCAGTCCGGGATTTGGCTGATGGTCGTGCTGACCAGTTCGGCGGTACCAAAGCCGGCATGGGCCGGTTGACTGGTACAGGCGAGCGCAACGCCCGCCGCCAGCGCCAGTTGCCGCAACCATTTTTTGCCATGTTTGTTGTTGCGCATACACGCCTCCTGCTTCAGATGGGCCGGTCGTCATCCGTGGGGAATGGTGAGTTGTTGACTGTCGCAGATGCTGCCGCACCCGCCTTGTTGCCGTTCTTGTCGCCTTTTTGGCCAGCCGGATGGGGATGTGCAGCCGGGGCGGCGGTTTCACCCTGTGGCGGTGCCTCACCCATAAAATCTGGCGGCATATCTTCAAAACCGTCTGCCGCAGGATGATCATTGCCGCCGTCCGCCATTGCCGCAGGGGCTGCGTTGCCCGGATGGCCGCTGTTGCCGATATTGGGCTGCGGCTGCGGGCCTCGTTCGGCGCTGCGCTGACGGTAAGTCACATCGGCCAGCGAGCGCATGTCAAAGCAGACTTCATCGGCGTTTACCTTGAAGGCCGCTTTCAACTCGCCCGTTTTCGGGTCGGCCCAGGTTTCGACGTGCAGGTCGCCGGTCACGAGGACAGCGGCGCCTTTCTTCAGCAGGCGTCCTGCGGTTTCCGCCTTCTTGTCAAACCAGGAGACATTCATCCAGAAACCGCCGCTGTCCACAAATTGATCCCGGTCGTTCTTGCTCCAGTGCGGCTGACGCATGGAAAAACTGATCCAGTGCAGCGGTTCATTGTTGCGGCCCGTGGTCACGCCACAGCGCGGGTCATCGCCGAGATTGCCATTGAGGGTAATTTTTGCGCCCATCTGCTACTCCTTTTTGCTCAAGAAAAATGGTTAAAACGGTTTGGGTGGAAGGCCGTCTGTCGCCCGCTTTGCGCCGGATGCAGGCAGCCTGCCTGCGTTGCGTGCATTCCCTGCTCCAGTAACGGCTGCACCGCCAGCTGCATCTTCTGCTCCGGCGGGTAGCGCTTCTGTACTGCTCCAGAGATCGAGAATGCGCCGTGCATCGTCAGCAGCCCGGTTGAGTGCATCCATACCGGCAAGGTCGATAAAATCAGGACTGAAACCACCATAGATTTGCCCCTCCATGCCAGCGCAGTACCGGACAAAATCAGGAAATGCCGCGTCCTGACGCAGAATTTCGCGCACCGGCAAACACTGGTCCACCAGTTGCACTGCCAGCGCATCGCCCCGCTCATGCATGACGGCAAGGGAATCAATGCCCGGCAGTACGACGATATAGCCGCGCAGCCGCAGTACCGCCATGCTGGCGAGCAGGGTGGCAAACGGCAGGTTCACCCGTGCCGCCGCGACCGACAGCGGCACACCCGGCTGCGGAAATTCCGCCTCCTGCCGCAGCAGTGCGTAAGCCTTGAAATCCTGCGGGTGCAGCGTCAGCGCCCCGCACGGTACGGAAATGTACTGTTCCATCGTTTATTGACCTCCCGGCTGTAACAGCCAATCGACATTCAGTGTCATTCCCCTGAAATTAACTTGACTTTTGATGTTGTTTGCTATAAATGAAATTACCTTGGCTTGCAGATTCAGGCTGATGCGTTGCGTCTCCTGTTCACGGAACCCGCGCAGAAAGGCATCGTCCTCACGAAAGGCAAGCGCAGAACGCACCGCAGCCAGCTTGTTATCATCGAGCGCTTCCACCGGCATCAATACCTGCATCGGCCCGTGCCGCCCGTTCTGCCACAGCCCGCTGCGCACCCCGTGCAATTGCCAGGCCAGTTGCGGCACGCCATTGGCACGGAGCAGGCGCATCGACACCTTGTCATCGCAGCACATCAACACCGCAAAGCGCTGCGCTTCGGCAAGCAGCAAAAGCATCTGCTGACGCACCTCAAGCAGGTCTGCCTCCAGCCGGGACAGACGCAAATCAAAATCCCGCTTGCGCCGCGAAGGCGCGAAACATTCCTGCAAAACCTGCAATAACAAAACCGCCTCCCGATGAATCTATAACGGCATTAACGTACAAAAGCCTGCGGTATTGCCACCAAATACGGGAGCAATTTCCCTTCGATAATGCGCGCGTCCGGTTCACCGAATGCATTGACCGCTGCCTGATAAATATCATCCTGGGCGCGACAGGATGCCTCACCCACATAATAGTAGCCATCGCAGGAGCCCAAAATGCGGCGAATATGGCGGCCCAGCTCTTTCAGGTCTG
>NZ_CALJAH010000025.1 GCF_938028185.1 uncultured Cardiobacterium sp.
AAAGCGCCTTCCCCTACACCATCCGCGTCGTCTCCGAAATCACCGAATCCAACGGCTCCAGCTCGATGGCCTCCGTTTGCGGCACCAGTCTTGCGCTGATGGATGCCGGCGTGCCGGTCAAAACCCCGGTGGCAGGCATTGCCATGGGCTTGGTCAAAGAAGGTGAGCGCTTCACCGTCCTCTCCGACATCCTGGGCGACGAAGACCACCTGGGCGACATGGACTTCAAAGTCGCCGGTTCCGCCAACGGCGTTACCGCCTTGCAGATGGACATCAAAATTGACGGCATCACCCGTGAAATCATGGAACAGGCGCTGACCCAGGCCAAAGCCGGACGCCTGCATATCCTCGATATCATGAACCAGGCGATTGCCCAACCGCGTGCCGAAATCTCTGAATACGCACCGCGTTTCACCACCCTGCGCATTGACGTCGAAAAAATCAAGGACGTCATCGGCAAAGGTGGTGCGACTATCCGCAGCATCACCGAGACTACCGGTACCACCATCGAAATCGAAGACGACGGTACCATCAAAATCGCCGCCGTGGACAAAACTGCCGCCGACGATGCCCGCCGCATCATCGAAGAAATCACCGCCGAACCGGAAATCGGCCGCATCTACGACGCCAAAGTGGTGAAAATCACCGACTTCGGCGCCTTTGTCGCCTTCCTCCCCGGCAAAGAAGGGCTGGTACACGTCTCGCAAATCGCCGAACACCGCGTCAATAACGTCGAAGACGAACTCAGCGTCGGCCAGGAAGTTAAAGTCAAACTGCTGGAAATTGACCGCCAGGGCCGCGTCAGACTCTCTATCAAAGAGGCAAAAAATTCGTTATAATCCGCGCCCCGTTTAACACGACCAAACCGGAGAGATGGCAGAGTGGTCGAATGCGCACGCCTGGAAAGTGTGTATACGTTAATAGCGTATCGGGGGTTCGAATCCCCCTCTCTCCGCCACCACCCAAAAAAACCACCTTGTTCAAGGTGGTTTTTTTCGTTCCAATCTTGCCCGTGTGAAATGACAAAGGCGCGGTCTATAGCAATCCTCACAAGCCCTGTACAGCGAGGCGATGCAACACACAGTATGAGGCGGGGGATTGCCATAACAATCTACGCAAATACCCCTCAAAACGTAGGGGCGGTTAGGACGAAGTCCGTAACCGCCCGAACTATAAATTGGTCATAGCACGATGATTTTATCGCCGTCCACCGAAAGCCTCATATGGTGTTACGCCGCTTGACCGGGAGCCCACGCCGTACCCGCGTACTGTCTTCGACGGCGCGTCTTGTACAGAATTTCGTGTGTATCGCACATCATTGGCGCGGTACTTTTTGTGCGTAGCAGCCATGAAAAACCCCGCCGTGGCGGGGTTTTTTGCAGCAGGAGGTTAGCCCATCACGCGGTTGGTGGTCAGCACCCAGAAGATGATGAGTGCCGGGCCGAGCAGGCCGACGCTGATGCCGCCGAGGCGGAATTCGGACTGTTTGAGCAGGCCGGTGCTGTAGGCAATGGCGTTCGGCGGGGTGGAGACCGGCAGGAACAGTGCGCAGGAGGCGGAGAAGCCGATAATCAGCGGCAGGATGGCCGGGTTGTGGTCGCCGATGAGCGCCGTCACCGAGAGCGCGACCGGGATGAGGATGGCGGTGGCGGCGGTGTTGCTCATGAAGTTCGACAGCGTCACGGTAATCAGCGCGAAGAGGATGATCAGCGTGTGGTAGTCGATTTGGACGTGTTTGAGTTTTTCGACGTAGTATTCGGCGAGGTGCTGTTCTTCGATGGCAAGGCCGAGGGCGAGGCCGCCTGCGACCAGCATCAGCGTGTCCCACGGCAGCGCGCGCACGTCTTTGCCGGTCAATATGCCGGTCAGCGTTAGTCCGGCGATGGGGATACCGGAGACGGCGGCGGTCGGGATGCCAAACAGCGGTTTGCCCACCATCCAGAAGAACAGGGTGAGGGCAAGGATGGCCATCATGATTTGTTCTTGCAGCGGATTGACCGCAGGCGTGCCGTCCTGCGGCGCGGTAAGGAAGCTGGTGTCGAGCGGGTCTTTGCCGATTTTGTAGGCGCTGACGAGGATGCGCCAGAAGACGAGGGTGAGGATGATGGCGAGCGGCATACCGACAATCATCCAGTCGATGAAGCCGATGTTGATGCCGCGTTGTGCCAGCGCGCCGACGGTGATGGCGTTGGGCGGCGAGCCGATGACGGTTCCCATGCCGCCGATGGAGGCCGCCGCCGGGATGCCGAGCAGCAGCGCGCGGGCGAAGTTGCTTTTGCTGTTGGTGTAGAGCGGCGCGGCGGTTGCGATCATCATCGCGGTGGTGGCGGTGTTGCTCATCAGCATGGAGATGCAGGCGGTGGTGAGCATCAGGCCGAGGAGGATGTAGCGCGCTTGCTGGCCAAAATAAGGCAGGAGTTTTTGCAGCAGTTTGTAGTCGAGGCGGGTTTTTTGCATCCCTTCGGCGAGGAAGAAGCCGCCGAGGAAGAGGATGATGATGCCGTCCGACCAGGTTTTGACGTATTTGCCAACGTCGATGCCGTCCGCGTTGCCGAGCGCATAGACGAGGAAGCCGACGATGAAGATGCCGACCGCGAACGGCGGTGCGGCTTCGGTAATCCAGAGCTGGATGGCGAAGAAGAGGAGGAACAGCGTGCAGTATTGCGCGTAGCTGAAGCCTTCGCCCGCGACCACGAGCGCGAGGACAACGGAAATAACGAAGGCGGCGATGGCCTGTTTGATTTTTTTGCGGCTTTCCGGCGACAGCGCGCGCCAGGTGGTGGCGATATAGACTGCCGTATCACGGGGAAGCCTGCGGCAGCGCGCCACGAATGCGTGCCAACTGGCGACGGCAGACGCCCGCGCGTCATGGGCGAGTTTGCGGCAGCGTTCGCGGCAACGTGATACGAACGCACGCCAGCGCGACGTGTGGCCGGGTTTTGTCTCTTGCATAATTGCCTCTTTTGTCAGGTTAAAAAATCAAACCACCGGCTTCTGCCGGTAGAACAGCAGCCCCGGCAGGGCGAGGCCGAAGACCAGCGCCGACAGCAGGAAGCCGGTTTGCACGAACTGATCGACCATCACCGCGAAGCGTTCGGGCGAATAGCCTTCCTTTTCAATCAGCACCAGCGACAGCATCGCCTTGTACGCGGGGATGCCGGGGAACATCGGGATGACGGCGGCGACGGTAAACACCTTCGGATGCGCGCGGTGATAGCGCTGCGCCAGCCAGACGCCGAGCGTGCCGATGAGGGCGGCACCAAAAAAGGTGGCGAAGACCGGCGTGATTCCGGCGAGTTTCAGCACCGTCGCCGTGCCGTGGCCGAGTGCGCCGAGGGCGGCGCAGAACTTGAGCGCGCGCGGCGGCACATTGAACAGCAGCGCAAAGCCGACCGCCGGGATGGCGGCGAAAACCCCGTCATTGAGCAGCAGCCACACCAGCGCCAAAGCGTCCGGCGGCGGTGCGGACGGTGCTGCCGCCGCATTCGTCCACGAATCAATGCCCAGCACGGCGAGCGCCATGACGATGCCGAGCGACGAGCCAAGCGTCAGCACCGTCGCCAGCGCCCAGCGGCCAATGCCCATGTTCATGAAGCCCTTGAGCACGTCGGAGAGCGAATTGATCAGCGGAAAACCGGGGACGAGCATCAACACCGCCGACGCCATCGCAATATGGGCGTCATTGCCCATCTGGACGCGCAAGCCCAGCCCGGCGACCAGGCTGGTGACGAACGCGGTCGCCATAAACACCAGCATCGCATTGAAATGCAGCCCGCCGAGCCATTGCCGCACCCGCATCCCGCAGACACTGGCGGCAAAAGTGAGCGCGCACACCTCCCAACTGCCGCCGGAAAGGCGGGCAAAACAGGCGCAGGAAACGGCGACCAGCAGCAATACCAGCCACGGCGCATAAACCCGCGTCTGCTGTTGCACCCGCTCCAGCGCCTCGTGCACGCCGACGCGGTCGAGCTTGCCTTCCTCGGCGGCGAGCATGATGCGCTGCACCCCGCTCACCACCGTCATATTGACACCGCGATCGACATTGCGCCGCGCGGTGGTGATGCAATAGCCGTCAAACACCGTGGTCAGCACGATGGAATTGGCCGTCAGCGTACATTCCACCCGCGAGGCACCGAGAGCATAACCGAGCCGGGTCGAAACCCCGACCACCAGATTGCTCTCCGCGCCGTATTGCAGGAGGAGCAGCGCCGAGAGTACGCAGAGCCGCGTCACCTCATGCTGCGCCGCCTCGTCCAGATGCACCGCCAGCGGCGGCGTTTCGCTTGTCATATTCGGACTCCATGAAAAGATGACGGCAATTTTACCGCGTCCGCGCCCGCCCGGCAGACGGAAACGCCCGGTGGCGGCGTTTACATACATCATCCCCGCTATCCTGTATGTATAGCTGTCCACCGAAAGCCTCATACGGCGTTGCGCCAGATTTCCGCCCGCAATAAAAACGGCCTCGCAAGAGGCCATTTTGTAGCGGAATACCGGTCTGTGTTAGCGCTGCGAGCCGCCAAACGCGCCCTGGAAGTCTTCCGTCGGGTTGGCGTAATGGCCGGCGATGTCTTTGGCGTTGTCGCCATAGAATGCGCCATTGACGGTGGTGTCATTCGTCTTGCCCGTGAATTTATTGCCGTCAATGGTGGCATCGAGCGAGCGCGGCACGAATGGGCTGTTGTCATTCGGCTTGCTGAAATCCAGCTTCAGTTTCTTGTCGGCAAAATTGGCGTGCGCAAAGAGGATGCCATTCGTGTATTCATGATTGGCATGATTGACGTGCACCACATCGCCGACATATTCCGCCGTGCTTTGCGTCGGCATATGGGCGGTCAAATGCCCCTGATGGAAAACAATATTGTTGCCCTGATAGGTGAGTGCACCATAACGGGCATTGCCGCCACGGGTCATGCCACTCACAAATTTTTTATAGGACGTACCACCAAGCGTCAAATTATCGACATTCACCAGTCGCCCTGGCCGAATGCCTTCGACGACCAGCGGCAATTCGACCCCATTAAAGCTCAAAGTATCAAAACTGGGCGCGCTGTTGGAGCGCGAGCTGCCAAAGGAGCCCTGTTGGGCATTATAAAAACTCAAATGGCGATAGACATTCTGCCCCGGTTGCGGATGGGGCGCAGGCAGATTCGGATTGGGCTTGGGATCGGGCGTCAATTGGATATCGCCACCGCCACCACAACCGGCAAGCAGCAGGGCCAATATCGCACCACCCATCATTTTGACTGACATGGAAATCTCCGGGAAAGGACAGGATTGCGACGCGGACATCATCGCCGCGCCTCCGTTTCCGCGGCAGAGCGCGGAAAATCAATGGCATTATTATCGGAACAGCAAGGGATTGGGTCAATATGGCGCAATGGCGTAACGCCACTCGCGGCCGCTTAACTGCCTCAATTTTCTGCCACTTCCAGCGGATTACCAATCAGGCAATTGGCGGACAGTTTTTGCTCATGCGGCAAGCCCAAAAAAACGGGGCATTGCCCCGTTTTTTATCTATCAAAATTCATGCCGCAAGAGCAGTTTGCTCAAATAGCTGTGCTCACCGCCCTGAGTTCGGTAAGAGCCTTTGATTTCGGTATAGGTATGCTTGCTGAAATAGTAGCGGTAGCCGAGGTGATATTGCTGCCAGAATTTTTCTTTTTCATAGTCGAGCATTTCCCAGCCCGCGCGGAATTTTTGTGAGCCCAGGCTGTAATCGAGCGAGGTCGCGGCAAATTCGCCAAATCCGGCGTGGTGCTGGTAATCCAGCGCCCATTCGAGCGACTGTTTTTTGTCCTTGTTTTCAAGGAAGGTAAAGGCGACGGATGCGCCCATGATTTCTTTGGTTTTGCCGCCCAGTTCGGTTTCGATGGCGGGAACGCTGGTGCTTTGATAACCAAAGGAAGCGTCAATGCCGTTTTTGTTGTAGCCAATAGCGGCGTCATAGGCATTGAAGGCGCGGTTTTTGCCGTTTTTAATCACTTCATGCGAGCCGTCGAGGATGCCGTCAATGGCGAATTTGAAGCCGCTGCCGCCGATATTGTCCAAATCGTAGCGGATAACTTTTCCGGGACGCGCCAAACCAATGGCGGCATCGTCAAAAACGGATTTGCCCATATAGCTTTTCCACGCGGTATTTTGCCGCCCCAGCGTCAGTTTGCCGAAATCGCCTTTCAGGCCGATATAGGCTTCGCGCAGACCATTCAGGCCACTGCCGTCTTTCGTTTCTTTACTGGTGAGATGGAGATTGAAGAATGCCTGGATATTGCCGCCCAGTGCTTCTGTCGCTTTTATGCCAATACGCAAATGGTCATTCAGATAATCCACTTTGCCATCGCTTTTTTTGCCGCGATCGGTGATTTTGACGCCTTGCGACAGCGAGCCGTAAAGGGTCACGGTGGATTCGTTTTTGTCGCCAGCGGCAAGGGCGGTTTGGCCTGCCCATGCGGCAAGGGCGACGAGGGCGATATGGCGTGATTGGTACATAAACAATAATTCCTCTTGTTTGGATTAAAAGCCGCGAGCTTAACGACATCATTGCGCGCCCGCAATGTTATTTTGCGCCAATAAATGCAGCCATTTTCTTTGCCGCAATCGTGGTGCGAACGTCGGCGAAAATGGCAAATCTGGCAGTCATCTTCATTGCCGTTTTATATCGCTTTCGCTGCCGCCAGATTGGCGCAGCAGTCATGCGCATAAACGGCTACAATGCCGCGCATCAATTGACGTACAGCAAGGAGTTTTCATGGCAGCAGAAGGGGCGGGCGATCTCGTCCGCGTGGTTTCATTATTGGGTGCGGCGGTGGTCGCCGTGCCGCTGTTCAAGCGCCTCGGCCTCGGCTCGGTACTGGGTTATCTCGCCGCCGGGCTTGCCATTGGCCCGTTCGGGCTGCGGCTCGTCACCGATTCGCAGGCGATTATTCATATCGCCGAATTTGGCGTGGTAATGTTTTTGTTCGTCATCGGTCTGGAAATGAAACCCTCGCATTTGTGGGGGTTGCGCCGCCAAATATTCGGCCTCGGCAGCCTGCAAGTGCTGGTCTGCGCCATTCTGCTCACCGCCGTCGGGATGCTTTACGGCTTCCCGTGGCAGGTCAGTTTCATCAGCGCGGCGGGCTTCGTCCTCACCTCGACCGCCATCGTCATGCAGGTGTTGAACGAGCGCGGCGATATTTCCAGCCCGCGCGGGCAACGCATTGTCTCCATTCTTCTTTTTGAAGACTTGCTGATTGTGCCGCTGCTCGCCATCGTCGCCTTCCTCTCGCCGCTGGAGCCCGTCGGCGAAGCGGCGCGACCGCTGTGGCAATCCGTCGCCATCGCCTTTGGCGCACTCGCCGCGCTGGTCGTCGCCGGGCTGTTCGTACTGAACCCGCTCTTCCGCATCCTTGCCGCCACCCGCGCCCGCGAAGTGATGACCGCCGCCGCGCTGTTCGTCGTCCTCGGCGCGGCGCTGCTGATGGAAGCAGGCGGGTTGTCGATGGCGATGGGCGCATTTGTCGCGGGCGTCCTGCTCTCCGAATCCTCCTTCCGCCACCAGCTCGAAGCCGATATTGAGCCCTTCCGCGGCCTGCTGCTCGGCCTCTTTTTCCT
>NZ_CALJAH010000026.1 GCF_938028185.1 uncultured Cardiobacterium sp.
TGGTAGGACAATTCGGCGTTTTGGTAATGCAGGGTTGCGGTCATGGTATTGCTCCTGTTTGACGGGGAAGCGGCGCGGTTCGGCGCGGCAAGGACGGGGTGCGCCAATGCGGATAAAACGGCAGCAGTTTTGAGCAAGGTGCGACGGGTGGCGGTCATGGGGTTTCCTTGGTTGCGGCTGGATAGGGCGATTATGGCAGACGGGCGTGTCAGATACTGTCAGCAAGGTTGCAGGCGGAGCGGTAAACGCCCTTTGTCATTTACATACACCTGAGCGCTCAAGGTGTATGTAAACTGTCTAGCAGCGCGGCGGCGCACACCCCGCCAGGCACAAGGCGCAGCACACGCTGCAAAAAAAGCGGAAACGCATCATAATCCCCAATGCTGAAAAAGAGGGTCGGATTATAGACAGCCCGGTTGCCGCCATGTGTGCAAAAATTTCAACCCGTTTATATATAGCGATACTCACAAAGTTCTGTACAAGGCGCGCCGCCGAAGACAGTATCTGGAATACGGCGAGGCGGAGCAACGCCGTACAGGGCTTTGTGGGGATTGCTATAATTGCGCCTGAATGATTCCATCCCCTTATACAAAAGGAATAACCATGAACCTGATTGACCGCTATTTACAATGGCTCAAAGAGCACGAGCTGGAAAACTATGCCTATCCTCCCGCTACCCCGGAAACCATTGCCGCATTTGAAACGGCGCATGACATTACCCTGCCGGAAACCCTGCGCGAACTCTATCTGCGTCTGGGCGGACAAGAAAGCGAAATCCTGAATGCCATTCCCTACCGCCTCGTGCCATTGGCGGAAATTGCCCCGGTACAGGCGCGGTTACAGACACAAGTACAACAAACCTTCGGCGCGGAATGGGCGAATGTCCGGCTGAATGAATTCGAAGACGGCGATGCCGTGCAAAACATCCTCTTTCACGAAAAGCGATTGCCCATCTTCCAGAATGACAACGACGATTACTATTGCCTCGATTTTGCCCCGGCGGATGCGGGCAAAAGTGGACAAATAATCGCCGTGCGCGGCGAGCCCGATGGCGAAAGTACAGACCTGTTACTGATGTTTGCAGACATTGATGCCTGTCTGGAAGACATCATCGAAGATTTAAGCAATGAAAACCTGCAAGACATGGAATCCTTTTTCGCCCATACCGGCGAAACGCTGGATAATGCGGGCGAATATCCGGAAAACGATACCGTCGATTTATACGACGAAGAAATCGCCGCGCATATCGAACAAACGGCGGGCGCGATTGACGGCGTATTGCATGACCTGTCGCCGGGGCCGCTGCGCGTGCATCTCTACCACGTGGCGGAGGCATCGCCGCCCTGCCAGCTGCTGATTACCAGCGGCATGAGCAGCCTGCCGATGGCCTTCCCGGACGGAGAGACGCGCCGGGCGGAGCTGGTGATGGCGCTGCCGCCGGAATGGGACGTGCAGGCAGAAGGCGCCGCCAGCGCCTGGCCGGCGCAGTGGTTGCGCATCCTGGCGCGGTTGCCGCACGAACAGCAGGCCTGGCTGGACTACGGCCATACCGTGACCTTCAACGAAGACGCGACACAAACCCTGCCGGGAACGCCATTTACCGCCTTGCTGGTACTGCCGCCGCGCGGTCTGCCGCCCGCCTTTGCCGAACTGGAAACCGGCGACGGCGAGACCATCCGCTTCTACGCGCTGATGCCGCTCTACCCGGCGGAATTTGCCCTGAAAGAACGCGAGGGGATTGAAGCGCTGCTGGCACGGTTTGACGAATACGGTATTGATATCCGCGTCAATCCGGCGCGACCGAACTGCGCCGCGTCGTAGCGGTGGCTGTACAGAAAAATCCCCGCCTGCATGGCGGGGATTTTCGGGAATATTGGACAAAAAGGAGCTGAGAATCGCTGCACAAGGCTTTAAGTGGAGTCAAATTGTTGGGCTACGCTCGTACCTCACTAACCCAACCCACGAACAAAATCATCGTAATTATGACCAATTGTAAACAGCATCTAGCGCTAAAGTAGAACATCAAGGAAGGCTTTCAAAGCGCCTTGCAGGCATAGTTTGAATAGTATGAGAGCTTTCTCAACAAGCGGATGGTCAACGAAGAAAGGGAGAATCGCACTACACCGCATAAGAAACTGAGAAGCGCGTATCTGAGCCTGAAACTTTACCTTCGAGGCGCATCCTGTTTTGAGCATCCATAACACCACCAATCTGTTGGATGGACGGTTTGCCGATTTAAAGCGCAAGTTGGGGTGTCATCACGGGGTGAGAAAGATGAATAATGTAAGGTTTATAAAGAATTATTTCTTACAGCCAAAAGGTGAATAGCTCCTTTTTTGTCCTATAGACGCGAAGTCCTCCAAAACAGCTCTTTTTGTCCAATATGTCTGAGTAGCCTACGCGTCGCTGTCAGCCTGCCGCGCAAACCGTAGGAAATCACGCAAGTGCAGCGCTTCCGTGATTTCATCGTGCGGAATCAGCAAATAGTGCCACGGCTTGCCGCCGACTGAAGCTGCGTAGTCGCTTGCCTGCCCGCACCAGCGCGCGGCAGCGGCGGCTTT
>NZ_CALJAH010000027.1 GCF_938028185.1 uncultured Cardiobacterium sp.
CCGGCGTTGCTGATGCGGACGAAGCGCGGTTTTTCCCGCATTTCCGCGAGGTTGCGGCAGCCGGTGTAGCCCATGCTGGAGCGCAGCCCGCCCATCAGTTGTTCGATGACGCCCGCGACCGCGCCTTTGTACGGCACGCGGCCTTCGATGCCTTCCGGCACGAATTTTTCTGCTTTTTGTCCGCCCTGGAAGTAGCGGTCGGCGGAACCCGCGCTCATCGCGCCGAGCGAGCCCATGCCGCGATAGGCCTTGTAGGAGCGCCCCTGGTAGAGTTCGACTTCGCCGGGCGATTCTTCGGTGCCGGCAAGCAGGCCGCCGACCATCACCGCGTGCGCCCCGGCGGCGATGGCTTTGGCGATGTCGCCGGAGTAGCGCAGACCGCCGTCGGCGATAACGGAAACCGGGCGGCCTTTCATCGCTTGGGCGACGTTGCTCACCGCCGAGATTTGCGGCACGCCGACACCGGCGACGATGCGGGTGGTACAGATGGAGCCGGGGCCGATGCCGACTTTGACCACGTCCGCGCCCGCGTCTGCCAGCGCGATGGCGGCGTCGGCGGTGGCGATGTTGCCGCCGACGATGACCAGTCCGGGATGCTGGCGGCGCAGGTCGCGCACGCGGTCGAGCACGCCTTTGGAATGGCCGTGTGCGGTATCGACGACGATGATGTCCACCCCGGCGGCGGTGAGGAGTTCGATGCGGCGCTCGCTGTCGCCGCCGGTGCCGATGGCAGCGCCAACGCGCAGGCTTTCGTTTTCGTCCTTACACGCCTGCGGGTAATCGCGCGCGCTGCGCAAATCTTTGACGGTGACGAGGCCTTTCAGGCGGAAGGCGTCATCAACCAGCAGTACTTTTTCGATGCGGTGTTTGTGCAGCAGGCCTTTGATTTCTTCGGTGCTGGCGTTTTCTTTGGCGGTCACAAGGCGCTCTTGCGGCGTCATTACTTCGCGTACGGGAACGTCGTCTTCAACGTAGCGCAGGTCGCGGCGAGTGACGATGCCGACCACTTTGCCGTTTTCGATGACCGGCAGGCCGGAGAATTTGTGCTCCTGGGTGGTTTCGCGCACTGCGCCGACGGTGGTGTCCGGCGTGGTGGTGAGCGGGTCGCGGATGACGCCGGATTCAAAGCGCTTGACCTTGCGCACCTCGTTCGCCTGTTGTTCCGGCGTCATGTTTTTGTGAATGATGGCGATGCCGCCGAGTTGGGCGAGGGCGATGGCAAGGCGCGCTTCGGAGACGGTGTCCATCGCGGCGGCAAAGAGGGGGATGTTGAGCCGGATGTCGCGCGCCAGCGGCACGGAGAGATCGACGTCGCGCGGGAGGACGTCGGAATAGTCGGGGACGAGCAGGACGTCGTCAAACGTCAGTGCTTCTTCGATGATACGCATGGTGTGAGCCTCCTGATTTTCAGTGGCGGCGTATTTTAGCAGAATGCACGGCGGGGCTTGGGCGCGGGGCGTGTTCACACCCCCAACTTGCGTCGCAACGCGGGCAATAATTCTGGCGGCAACACGGCGCGATAATCGGCGACGAAGGTGCGCGCCTTGAGTGTCTCCGGCCAGGCAGCGGTTTTCACCGCATCTTTGCCGCTGATGATGAGCCAGCCGTCTTCGGCAAACGCGGCGGCGTCAGCGGGTATCGCAGCGTGGTCGGGCAGACTGCGCGTCGCGGCGAGTTCTGCACCCTGCGCGCGCAGGCTGTTGAAGAAGCGCTCCGGGCGGGCGATGGCGGTCAGCGCGTACAGCGGGCGGTCATTCAGGCGCGCAAGCGGTTGCAAGACGCCGCCGCCCAGCGGGCGTACGCCGTCGCTGGCGTATTGCAGGACATACCCGCCTGCCCTGCCTTGCCCCGTCCTGCCCTGCCCTGCCCCACTATGCACTACCGCATCAACGCGCTTCAGACGGGCGGCACTTTCGCGCAATGGCCCGGCGGGCATGAGCCAGCCGTTGCCGAGGCCGAAATCGGCGGCGATAACGGCGATTTCCGCGTCGCGGGCGAGTGCGTAGTGTTGCAGGCCGTCGTCGGCGAGGATGAGACGGGTGGCGGGGTAATCGCGCAGCAGTTTTTGCGCTGCTTCAGCACGCTTACGCGCGACCACTACCGGCACGCCGGTGCTGTGCCAAAGCATCAGCGGTTCGTCGCCAACGATGGCGGCGTCCGCGCAAATGGCGACGTCGGTTGCCTCCCGCGCCGTGCCGCCGTAACCGCGGCTGATGATGCCAACGGCGATGCCTTCCGCCTGGAAGGCGCGGGCGAGCGCCTGCACCAGCGGCGTTTTGCCGTTGCCGCCGACGCTGATGTTGCCGACGATGAGGACGGGTACGGGCGCGCGGTATTGTCGCAGGATGCCCGCGCGGTAAAGGGCGCGGCGGCAGGCGGTCGCGAGGGCGAACAGCGCCGAGAGCGGCAACAGCAAATAGCTGGTGAAGGTGCGGCGGCGCCAGAAGCGGGGCAGGTCGTGGGGCATGAGTACTCCAGATGGGGATTGGGACGTGATGAAGACGCACGTCATGCCGCCTTCAGACGTGTTGCGCGACAAAATCCCGCATCAAATCGCCCAGCGCGTGATCGCCGCTCCCCACCGCGAAGATTTCGGATATGTGGCTGTGTCCCGCCAACTGGTAATGCGGCAGTCCCGGTAATGCCGCCTGTCGCTGGAAGTCGGGCGGATCTTGTTCGGCGCTGACGATGAGCAGCGGGACGCCCGCCTGTAGCAGTCCCGGCAGGGCGGAGCGGGCGGCGAGTTGTGTCGGGTCGTCGCCAAAGTAGGCGTGCAGGTATTCGTTGGGTTCGGCGCGCACGGTGTCGTAGATGCCGGAGACGAGGATGGCGCCGCGCACGCCGTCGTCGCTCAGGCGTAGCGCCGGGTGGGCGAGGTATTGTGCGACGTGTGCCGCGCCCGCCGAGTGTCCGGCAAGGATGATGCGCTGCGGTTCGCCGCCACGGCTGGCGATGTTCGTCTGTATCCAGCGCAAGGCGGCTGCGATGTCCTGTTGCGCGGCCGGCCAGGGATGGGCGGGCGCGAGACGGTAGGTCATGTTGACGCTGACCAGGCCGTTGGCGACCGCCCACAGCATGAGGTTGTCGTAAAAGGGGCTGTCGCCGTTGCGTTTGTCACCCCTGACGAAGCCGCCGCCGTGTATGAAGAGGAAGACGGGGCGCGGAGCGGCGTCTGCGGTTTGCGGGGTGAAGACGTCCAGGCGGTGGCGCGGGTCGTCGCCGTAGTTCGCGTCGCGCAGAACGTGGACATTGGCATAGGGTTCGCGCGGTTGCAGCGGTGCGTACATCGCGCCGGTTTCGGCGGTTTCGATGACGGCGCCGATTTGTTGCAGACGGGTGGCGATGGCGGCGGGTATTTGCGCGGGAATGAGGGTCGGGTTCATGGCGGTCTCCGGTAGAAATGAGGCCGACAGGATACTGCGCGCGCTGGTGTTTGCCCAGTTCGCAGGGGGGTATCAGAGAATGCCCCCTGCCCTCCACCACGTTATAAAAATGGCGGGGTTTTCGCCCCGCCATCGTGCTTTTCATCAGTTATTTTTTCGCCTTTTTCCGCTCGTTTTCCGTCAGGTATTTTTTGCGGATGCGGATGGATTTGGGCGTGACTTCGACCAGTTCGTCATCGTCAATAAATTCCAGCGCCTGCTCCAGCGTGTTGCGAATCGGCGGGGGGAGGATGAGGTTTTCGTCGCTGCCGGCGGCGCGGATGTTGGTCAGTTGTTTGGCTTTGAGCGGGTTGACGGTGAGGTCGTTGTCGCGGCTGTGGATGCCAATCACCATGCCTTCATAGACTTCGTCGCCGTGACCGATGAAGAGGCGGCCCCGGTCTTGCAGGTTGAAGAGCGCGTAAGCGAGCGCCTTGCCGGTCGCCATCGAGACGAGGACGCCGTTGTGCCGTGTTTTGCCGAGGCCTTCTTTTTTCGGTGCGTAGTGGTCAAAGGTCTGGAATTTCAGGCCCGAACCGGAGGTCAGCGTCATGAATTCGGTCTGGAAGCCAATGAGGCCGCGCGTCGGGATGAGGTATTCGAGGCGGATGCGGCCTTTGCCGTCCGGCACCATGTTGCGCAGTTCGCCTTTGCGCTCGCCCATGCGCTCCATCACCGCGCCCTGATGCTGTTCGTCGAGGTCAAGCACGACAAATTCGTAGGGCTCGTGGGTTTCGCCATCGACTTCTTTGTAGATGACTTCCGGGCGCGACACGCCGAGTTCGTAGCCTTCGCGCCGCATGGTTTCGATGAGGACGGAGAGGTGCAGTTCGCCGCGCCCGCTGACTTTGAATTTGTCCGGGTCGTCCATTTCTTCGACGCGCAAGGCGACGTTGTGGATGAGTTCGCGGTCAAGGCGCTCCTTGATTTGGCGGCTGGTGACGTATTTGCCTTCGCGCCCGGCGAAGGGGGAGTTGTTCACCTGGAAGGTCATGCTCATCGTCGGTTCATCGACGGAGAGGCTCGGCAGCGCTTCGACGTGGTTCGGGTCGCAGAGGGTGTCGGAGATGTAGAGCGGGTCGATGCCGGTAAAGGAGATGATGTCGCCGGCGGCGGCGCTATCGACTTCGACTTTTTCCAGCCCCAGGAATTTGAAGATTTGCAGGACGCGGCCACTGCGCACCGCGCCGTCGCGGCCAATAATTTTTACCGGGGTGTTGCTGCTGATGCTACCGCGCTCAACGCGGCCGATGCCGATGACGCCGGTGTAGCTGGAGTAGTCAAGCGAGGAGATTTGCATTCGGAACGGCGCCTCGCGATCCACGGCGGGCGGCGGGACGTGGGCGACGATGGCTTCAAAGAGCGGGGTCATGTCGCCACTGCGGATGTCGGGGTTGTCGCCCGCGTAGCCGTTCAGGCCGGAGGCGTAGACGATGGGGAAGTCGAGTTGTTCGTCGGTGGCGCCGAGGCGGTCGAAGAGGTCGAAGGTTTCGTTCAGCACCCAGTCGGCGCGCGCGCCGGGACGATCGATTTTGTTGATGACGACGATGGGGTGCAGTCCCATGTCAAAGGCTTTTTGGGTGACGAAGCGGGTTTGCGGCATCGGCCCGTCCATCGCGTCAACCAGCAGGAGTACGCTGTCCACCATGGAGAGGACGCGCTCGACTTCGCCGCCAAAGTCGGCGTGTCCGGGGGTGTCAACAATGTTGATTTGGTAGTCTTTCCAACGGATTGCGGTGTTTTTCGCCATGATGGTGATGCCGCGTTCGCGCTCCAGGTCCATCGAATCCATCATCCGCTCATAGACTTCGGCGCGTTCGGCCAGGGTGTCGGATTGGCGGAAGAGTTGATCGACCAGCGTCGTTTTGCCGTGGTCGACGTGGGCGACGATGGCTATGTTGCGGATTTTTTTTACATCATGGATATCACTCACGGTTCACCTTGTCTGTGGTTGGGATTTTTTGGGCATAAAGAACGCCGCATCGTGCGGCGTGACGGGCGCGGATTATACGCCGCGCGGGGGGTTACGGGGCGAGTTTTTCTTGCAGCAGCGCGTTCACCGTTTTCGGGTTGGCCTGCCCCTGCGAGCGTTTCAGCACCTGGCCGGTGAGGAAACCGAGCATTTTCGTCTGCCCGTCGCGATAGGCGGCGACTTGCTGCGGGTGCGCGGCGATGACTTCATCGACCCAGGCGGCAATTTGGCTGTCGTCATTTACCTGTTGCAGGCCTTGTGCAGCAATGAGCGCGTCGGCAGTCTCATTGCTTTCCCACAGTTGCGGCAGCAGTTTTTTGCCGACGGCAGCAGAGATGGTGTTGTCCTTGATGCGCAGCAGCAGTCCGGCGAAGCGCTCGGCGGAAAGCGGGATGTCTTGCACACCGCCACCGAACTCGTTGTACAGGCGGGCAAATTCGCCTTGCAGCCAGTTCGCCGCCAGCTTGCCGTCGCCACAGGCGGCGGTCAGCGCGTCGTAGTAGTCGGCCATTTCGCGCGTTTGCAGGATGAATTGTGTCGCATCATGATCGAGCCCGTAGGCTTGCTGGTAACGGGCGGCGCGCGCCTGCGGCAGTTCCGGCAGGGTGTTGCGGATTTCCGCTATCCACGCGGGCGAGAGGTCAAGCGGCAGCAGGTCGGGGTCGGGGAAATAGCGATAATCGTTGGCTTCTTCCTTGCTGCGCATGGTGCGGGTTTCCATGCGGTCGGGGTCAAACAGGCGGGTTTCCTGCTCAACCGTGCCGCCGCTTTCCATGATGTCGCTCTGCCGCTCGATTTCGAGGTTAATCGCCTGCTCGACGAAACGGAACGAGTTGATATTTTTCAGCTCAACGCGCGGGTTTAGCACGTCGCTGCCCTTCTCGCGGATGGAAACATTGGCGTCGCAGCGAAATGAGCCTTCCTGCATATTGCCGTCGCTGATGCCGAGATAGCGCACCAGATGGTGCAATTGCCGCATATAGGCGACCGCTTCGGCGGCAGAGCGCATATCCGGTTCGGAAACCAGCTCAATCAGCGGCACGCCAGCGCGGTTGAGGTCAATACCGGTGCGATCAGAAAAGGCATCGTGTACCGATTTGCCTGCGTCCTCCTCCAGTTGGCCACGGTTGATGCGGATTTCCCGCGAGCCATCGGCCGTTTCCACCACGATTTTGCCGCCGCGAATAATCGAATCATCCAGTTGGCTGATTTGATAACCCTTGGGCAGGTCAGGATAAAAATAATTCTTGCGCATGAAAAAGGCGTGCGGGTTGATCTCCGCGCCAATCGCCAGACCAAACAGCGTCGCAAAATGCACCGCCTGCGCATTGAGCACCGGCAACACGCCCGGATAGCCCAGGTCAATTTCATTCACATGGGTGTTGGGCTCGGCACCAAAAGCCGCCGAAGACGACGAAAACAACTTGCTTTCAGTCGCCAGTTGAATATGCAACTCCAGGCCAATCACGGGTTCATAACGCATACGGGTCTCCTCATAAAGAAAGCCCCACCAAGGTGGGGCAAAGATGGTATGGAAATTATA
>NZ_CALJAH010000028.1 GCF_938028185.1 uncultured Cardiobacterium sp.
CACGCAAAATGCGTCCGCATTTTGCGTGGGTACCCGCCCGCTGCGGGCTTCGCCCAGCAGGGAAGGGGGATTTTTCAAATTGCAAACAGCGCCTAGGCGCCGAGCCAGCGGAAGGCGCGCTGCAATTCGGCAGTCGCGTTTTCCGTGTAACAGCGGCCATGCGCGAGGATGATGCGTTCCGGTTGCCAGGCGAGCAGTTGTTGCAAGCTTGCGCGGGCGGCGGCACGGTCGGTGAAGGTGGCACGCATATCAATCGGCGCCTTGCCGGCCGGGTCGTGGTTGCCAGCCAGTTTCATCACCAGTTTCCAGAAGCCACGCATTTTCGCGGTTTCGATGTTTTCAATCAGGTCGGTGAGGATGAGGGTACGGCTTGCCACATGGAAGAAGTCGATTTCACGCATGACGCGGCTGCCGCGAAATTCGGTTTGCGCAATCTGCCCTGCCCACGCGGGCGGGGCGCTGTCGCCAAGGTCGGCGTCAAACTGCACGCTGATGCGGTTTTTCGCGGCGCGTTCGCGCACGCCAGGACTCGCCCAAGCGGTTGCCTGCGGGTAGCGCGCCTGCCAGGCGGGGATGTGGGCGTAATGGATGTAGTTGGGCGAGACGAGGTGGCGCACCGTGCCGAGCGCGTCCACCGCGGCAAAAAGCGCGTCGTCCGGCGCAATCGGCGAATGGCACCAGAGGCTGCCGTCGGCGAGGCGGACGAGGGTCATCCGCGTGGAAAACGGCGCACGCAGGATGCCCATGTTCATCCAGGTGAGGCCGCCGTCGGCAATCCAGATGTTTTCGGCGACGGGTTTCAGGGTATTGAGCGGCTGGTAGAGCGGGACGGGGATGGCCATATGCGAAGCTCCGGTAGGGGGATGCCGTCATGATACGCCTCCCACAAAAAAACCGGACGCTACCGTCCGGTTTTTCATGGGTATCAACGCTATTAAAGCGGGGAAACACCGCTGTTGACGCCCCAGCTTTGGCTGCGGCTCTTTTCTTCGGTGAAGTTGTAGTCGCTAACCTTGCCGGTGGCGAGGGAAATATCCACCTCCAGCATTTGCGATTCCTGGCGCGCGGTGACCATGTTGTCGCCAAGCAGGCCGCCTGCCACGCCGCCAACGCCGGTGGCAATCGCCTGGCCGGTGCCGCCACCAATCTGGTTGCCCAGCAGACCGCCGAGCAGCGCGCCGCCGATGCCCGCTGCGGATTTTTTCATGCTGTCGTCATTGCGGTAGGCGTAAATCAGCTTCTTGATGCCGAGTTTCTGGTTGGTCTGTACCGAAACCGGCTCGCCGAACATCGCACGCACCTGCGCTTCCGTGGTCACGCCGCGCTGGATGGAATTGACGCGGGCATAATCCATGCGTTCGCCGTGGTTAATGCCGCAGGCGGCAAGCGTTGCGGTCAGCACCAGCGCGAGCGCGCCATTCTTGTATTTTTTCATATAAGGAGAAACTCCGTAGTTTGTTGGAAAATCGGGCGAATTATAGTGTTTCAACCCATTGGAAAACATCCCTTTTCAGGAATTTTTTAGCGCGCTGTGCCGACCGATACCTCGACCCGCCGGTCGGGTTGCAGGCAGGCAATCAGTGCCGCGCGCGGCAGGTTGTCGCTGCAATGTGAGAGCGGCCGTTCGCTGGCGAATCCGGAGGCGCGGATGCGTTTTTCCGCAATGCCGCCGCGCACCAGATAGTGTTTGACCGCGTCAGCCCGCGCCTGCGACAAGGCGCGGTTGTGCGCCTCCGTGCCGAGGCGGTCGGTGTAGCCATCCACGCGGATGGGGTCGCTGTCGTTATGTTCGCGCACCTTGGCGAGCAGGTCGGCGAGTGCCGCATCCGCTTCGGGGCGCAGCGTCGCGCTGTCGAAGGCAAAGAGCGCGTCGGCGGCGAGGCGGTACGGCGGCGCGGCAGGCGGTGTGTCGTACACCGTGGCGCAATCTTGCGGCAACCAGTACTGCGCGGCGATGCGGTCATCGTCGCCGTAAATGAGCTTCAAATGGCAGACCGCCTGGTTTTCCCGCGTGTATTCCGGGCGTTGCAGGATGTAGTTCCATTCGCGCGCGCCGTTGATTTCGCTGAAATGCGGCACGTCGAGCAGGGCGAAGACGTTCTTGCGTTCCAGCCCGACCTTGACCGCGGCAATGGTCGGCGACGGCAGGCGCAGCGCCTCGTCGCGCCAACTGTCTTTTTGCGTCGGCCAAACCAGTTCGCCAACGCTGCCATCGGCGCGCACGTTTTTGCTGACGGTGGAGGTGCAGCCCGCCAGCGCGGCGGCGGCAAGCAGGATGAATAGTGTTCTTTTCATGAGGGGTTCCCTGAAGGTGTTTTTCGTCTGAATCTTGGGTTATTCGGGGTGGTGATTTACATACACGTGAGCGCTCAAGGTGTATGTATATTGGGGGATGGGGTTGGCTATCGGGCAGCGAGGCAGAACAACCTAACCCCACCCCCGTCCCCTCCCCCACGGGGGGAGGGGGATTAGGTTAGAGGTTATCGAAGAATTTTTTGACGCTGTCGAGGAAGCCTTTTTCTTTCGGTGCGTGGGTTTTGCCGCCTTCGTTCAGGGTTTTGCCGAAGTCGGCGAGGATGTCTTTTTGTGCTTTGGAGAGGTTTACCGGCGTTTCGATGTTCACGGTGCAGTAGAGGTCGCCGGTGGTGCGGCTGCGTACGGATTTGACGCCTTTGCCTTTTAAGCGGAAGGTTTTGCCGGTCTGGGTTTCGGGCGGCACGGTGAGCATGACACGCCCGCCGAGGGTCGGCACTTCGAGGTCGCCGCCGAGGGCGGCGGTGACGAAGCTGATGGGCATGGCGCAGTGCAGGTTGTCGCCTTCGCGGGCGAAGATGGGGTGTTTGCGTACGCGGATTTCGACGTAGAGGTCGCCCGCCGCCGCGCCGCGTTCGCCCGCTTCGCCTTCGCCGGAGAGGCGGATGCGGTCGCCGCTATCGACGCCTGCCGGGATGTTCACGTTCAGGGTTTTTTGTTGTTTGACGCGGCCGTCGCCGTGGCAGTTGGTGCAGGGGTTTTCGATGATTTGCCCTTTGCCGCCGCATTGGGGGCAGGCTTGGGCGATGGAGAAGAAGCCTTGTTGCATTCGGATTTGGCCGGTGCCGCCGCAGCCGGGGCAGTTGCGTTTGACGGATTTTTCGGTCGCGCCGGTGCCGCTACAGTTTTTGCAGCGGACGTAGGTCGGGATGCGGATGCGTTTTTCGCCGCCGTTCACGGCTTCTTCGAGGGAGAGGTCGAGTTCGTAGGCAAGGTCATGGCCGCGCGTTTGTTGTTGGCGCGTGCCGCCGCGTCCGCCCCGGCCGCCGCCGAAGATGTCGCCGAAGATGTCGCCGAAGATGTCGGCGTTGAAGCCGCCCGCGCCAAAGCCGCCAAAGCCGCCGCCACCGTTGCCGCTGGCGGCCTCAAAGCCGTAGCGGTCGTAGGTGGCGCGTTTTTGTTCGTCGGAGAGGATGTCGTAGGCGGCTTTGGCTTCTTTGAATTTGGCTTCGGCTTCTTCGCGGTTGTCCGGGTTGCGGTCGGGGTGGTATTTCATTGCCAGTTTGCGGAACGCTTTTTTGATTTCGTCCTGGCTGGCGGTTTTGGCGACG
>NZ_CALJAH010000029.1 GCF_938028185.1 uncultured Cardiobacterium sp.
GACCCGGGGGAGGGTCGGGGTGGGGGTGAGCGATATTGTTCATGAACTGAATTTACTGTTTTTCAATGGGTTTACTGTCCTCGCCCCCCAACTCTCTCTCTTGCTTCGCAAGCAATGTGTGTCGCTGCACGAGCTGTCCCAGATCCACAAGGACAAGCATTGCTCGCGTAGCGAGAGAGGAGGTATATCAGCGGTTTTACCTGCTCCCGTTTGCACAAGAAAACGGATTTTCCCAAGCTATAAACAGGTTCTTACACCCGCCGTTCCCGCATCGCGCCCACGAACTGGGCAAAGAGGATTTCAGCGTCGTGCGGGCCGGGGCTGGCTTCCGGGTGTCCCTGGAAGGCGAAAACGGGGCGGTCGGTGAAGGCAAGCCCTTGCAGCGAGCCGTCAAAGAGCGAGCGGTGCGTGGCGCGGACGTTGTCCGGCAGCGTCGCTTCATCAACGGCAAAGCCGTGGTTTTGCGAGGTAATCATCACCCGTCCGCTGGCGAGGTCTTGCACCGGGTGGTTGGCGCCGTGGTGGCCGAATTTCATTTTCACCGTTTTCGCGCCGCAGGCGAGACCAAGCAGTTGGTGGCCGAGGCAGATGCCGAACACCGGGATTTTGCGCGCGATGAAGTCGCGGATGGTGGCTATCGCGCCGCTCATCGGTTCGGGGTCGCCGGGGCCGTTGGAGAGGAAGATGCCATCCGGGTTGAGCGCCAGCGCTTCTTCGGCGGTGGTCGCTGCCGGGACGAGGGTGACACGGCAACCGCTGGCAACGAGCAAGCGCAGGATGTTTGCCTTGATGCCGTAGTCGTAGGCGACGACGTGAAAGTCGCCGTCGCTTTTTTCGGGGTAACGGTCGCGGGCGGCGTCCCACACGCTTTCTGCCCACGCCTGCGTGGTTTTAACGCCGATGCCGCTGGCGAGGTCTTGCCCGCTCATGGAGGGATGGGCGCGGGCGGCGGCGATGGCGGCAGTTTCGTCAATCTCGCCCGCCATCAGGCAGGCGTTTTGTGCGCCGTGGGTGCGCAGGCGGCGGGTGATTTCGCGGGTATCAACGTCTGCAATGCCGATGATGCCGTGTGCGCGCAGGTAATCAGAAAGCGAGCCGCTGGCGCGCCAGGAGCTGTAAGTGGCGGGCGCGTCACGCACCACCAGCCCCGCCGCCTGCAACGCGCCAGATTCGACGTCCAGCGCGTTCACCCCGGTGTTGCCGATGTGCGGGTAGGTAAGGGTGACGATTTGCCCGGTATAGGACGGGTCGGTGAGGATTTCCTGATAGCCGGTCATGGCGGTATTGAAGACGAGTTCGCCGCAGCGGCTGCCGTCGGCACCGATGGCGCGTCCGCGGAAGACGCTGCCGTCGGCCAAAGCGAGGATGGCGTGTTGCATGAATGTGCTCCGAAGGGTGCTGAATCGCGCATTATAAGCCGCAAAGTGGCAAGAAGACGGCTTTGGCGATATTCTTATGCGCCAATCAAGCCCCACTGGAAGATTCATGAAATACCGCTCGCTCCCGCTCGCCGTCGCCCTCATCTCCGCCCTGACCCTTTACGCGCAAACCGCCAAACCGCCCGCCAATCCCCCGGCCAGCATTGACCTCACCCTGACCTCGCTTGAAAATGAAAGCGCGAGCGACGACATCCCCTTCGAGGCGCTCAAAACCTTCGTCGATGTCTTCGACACGGTGAAAAGCAACTACGTCGAGCCGGTCAACAACGAAGCGCTGATGGAAAAAGCCATTCGCGGGATGCTCGGCCGCCTTGACCCGCACTCCGCCTACATGAACGAAAAGGAATACCAGGAATTTGAACAGCAGGCGGACGGTCAGTACGCCGGCATCGGTGTCGTGCTTGACATCAAGGCCGGCTCGATGCGCGTCGTCTCCGCCATCGAAGGCTCGCCCGCCGCCCGCGCCGGTATCCAGAGCGGCGACATCATCGCCCAGGTCAACGGACAGAACGTCTCCGACCTCACCCTCGGCGAAACCGCACGCCTGCTCGAAGGCGAAGCCGGTACCGAAGTGAAGCTCATCATCCAGCGCGGCGACGGCATCACCGAATACAACCTGCTGCGCGAAATCATCGCCACCAGCAGCGTCAGCTCGCGGATGCTTGGCGACGAATACGCCTACCTGCGCATCAGCCAGTTCCAGGACGACACCACCGACGCACTCGAAAAAGAAATCGCCGCCTTGCGCGTCAAACACACCCTGCGCGGTGCAGTCATCGACCTGCGCAACAACCCCGGCGGCTACCTCGACAGCGCGGTGGCCACCGCCGACCTGTTCCTGAACAGCGGCCCGATACTCTATGTGCGCGGCCGCGACCCCGACCAGGAAGAACAATACATCGCCAGCGACGGCGACATCCTCACCGGCCTGCCCATCGTCGTCCTCGTCGATGAAGGCTCGGCATCGGGCGCGGAAATCGTCGCCGGGGCCCTGCAAGACCAGCATCGCGCCGTCATCGTCGGCCAGCCGACCTTCGGCAAAGGCAGCGTGCAGACCGTCATCCCGCTGTACCACGGCGGCGCGGTCAAACTCACCACCGCGCAGTACTACACCCCGTCGGGCAACTCCATCCAGGCGAAAGGCATCGTGCCGCAAGTGTTGCTCACCCCGCTGCACGTGCAGCAGGACGAAACCAACGCCATCAACGAACGCGAAAGCGCGCTGCCGAACCACCTCGCCAACCCGGCAGGCCAAAGCACAACCAACGCGCCCAGCCCGCAGGCAACCGACCTTGCCAAACAGGACTTTGCCCTCTACGAAGCGCTCAACATCCTGAAAACCATGGCCATCCTCCAGGCAAGCATCGCCCCGGAAACCCAACTGCCGGACACCCCTGCCAACACGGAAGCCGCGCCGCCGCCGACCACCATCACCACCGAAAAAGAAGCTAAAGAAGCCGCTGCAACCAAAACCGCACCGGAGAAAAACGACAAGGCGGCCACCCCGACAAACGCCAAACCCGCCACCAACAAACCGGCGACGACGACGCCTGCCGTATCGCTGCCGAAAAACATCCTGCCGCCGAAAAGCGAGCGCGACAAGGCCAACGCCAACGTTCCGCCCGGCATCAAACCGGCAAAATAAGCGCAAACGCCCCGCTACGGGGCGTTTCCATTTCATCCGCGTTACAATACCGACAGGCTTCACGCCTGCGGCACGGACGACAACCGACCACTGTTGCCGCCCGCATTTTCTTTTCCCGATTCAGGAAAAACTCATGAAAAAAACACTACTCGCAACCCTGTTGCTTTCCTCACTCGCCTTCACCGCCCACGCCGCCGAAGGCGACGTCACCACACGGCCGGACGTCTATTACATGACCATTGACGAAGTCGCCGACAGCCTCAAGCTGTTGCCACCGCCGCCCGCGATGGACAGCATCGCCTTCTTGAATGACAAAGCGCAATACGACAAAGGCAAGCAATTGCGCAACACCCCGCGCGGCGAACTCGCCTACAACGACGCCCACGTCAGCGGTGACGGCGTACCGCAGGCGTTCTCCGAAGCCTTCGGCGTCAGCATCAACGAAAAAGACACGCCGGAAATCAACAAACTGGTGCGCAATTTCCGCGAGGACGCGGGTGAACTGGCGACGCGCGGCGCGAAAAAACACTATATGCGCATTCGTCCCTTCGCCTTCTTCAATGAGCACACTTGCCGCCCGGACGACGAAGAAAAACTCTCGAAGAACGGCTCCTATCCTTCCGGCCACACCGCGATTGGCTGGGCAACCGCGCTGGTGCTGGCCGAAATCAACCCAGCACGGCAGCAGGAAATCTTCGAGCGCGGCTACGAGATGGGGCAAAGCCGGGTAATTTGCGGCTACCACTGGCAAAGTGATGTTGATGCCGGGCGGCTAGTCGCCAGCAGCGTGGTTGCCACCCTGCACACTAAACCGGCGTTCATCGAGCAATTGGCGAAGGCAAAAGAAGAATTCAAGCATTTACAAAAAAAATAATGCAACATGAAAAAGCGCCCTGCAGGGCGCTTTTTCATGGTTATAGCCATCCACCGAAAGCTTCATACTGTGTTGCGCCGCCTCGCCGTACAACTG
>NZ_CALJAH010000030.1 GCF_938028185.1 uncultured Cardiobacterium sp.
GCGGTTGTAGGGTGGGGCTTGCCCCACCGTTAAAGCCGCGTGTTCCGTCATGGTGGGCAAGCCCCTCCCTGCACAGCGGTTTTACATACAGGATAGCGGGGAAGGTGTATGTAAACGGGCACCGCGCCGCCGCTTGACCCGCCCGCGTTTTGCGCTACATTAGCGCGCGTTTTTCTTCTAATTCATTCATCATCAGGGGCTTTCTTTCATGCTGCGTATTGTGGCGGTTCTGCATAATCCCGCCGGTTCGACCGGTCTCATCGGGAAATTCCTTTCCACATACAAGGATGTGAATTTCCGCGTGTTGTGTCCGCTCGCGGGCGACGTACTGCCGGAGGCGGATGCGTTCGACGCCGCGATTGTCTTCGGCGGCAAGATGAGCGCCAATGATTGTCCGGCGTTGCCGCCGCTGCTTTCGGAGTTGTTGTGGATTCGCGGCATTGTCGATGCGGGCAAGCCGTTTTTGGGGATTTGTCTCGGCGCGCAACTGTTGGCGATGGCTTACGGCGGCAAGGTGACGCGCCACGCCGAGCGGGTGGTGGAAATCGGTTTTTATCCGCTTTATCCGACGGTTGAGGGCTTCAATTCGATTTTTGCCGAGATGCCGGAGCGTTTTTTTCAGTGGCACAACGAGGGTTTTACCCTGCCCGACGGCGCGGTGAAGCTGGCGGCGAGCGATGCTTTTCCCAATCAGGCGTTTTCCATCGGCGCGCGCGCGTTTGGCTTTCAGTTTCACCCGGAGGCGACGGTCGAACAAATCCGCTATTGGCACACCCGCGACAGCGAGGAGCTGGCAAGCCCCGGCGCGCAGACGGCGACGTCGCAATGGCTCTATCAGGAGCGGCACAGCGATGAAATCAGCGCGTGGCTGGAGGGTTTTTTGGCGTTTTGGTTGCAGGGGGCGGCGTGATGTGGCGCAAATCGGATTTTGTCTATGAACTGCCGGACGCGTTAATCGCCCGCTTCCCGCTGCCGGAACGCAGCGCGGCACGGCTGCTGGTCGCGCGGGCAGTCTCCGCGACGCAAGTGGATTTGTCCGACCGCATGGTGCGCGATTTGCCGGAGCTGCTCGCGCCCGATGATTTGCTGGTGTTCAACAATACCCGCGTGTTACCGGCACGGCTGTTCGGGCAGAAGGCGAGCGGTGGCCGCGTCGAGATTCTGATTGAGCGGCTGAAAAGCGCGCATGAGGCGAACGCTTATGTGCGCGCCTCGAAATCGCCGAAGGTCGGCGGCGTCATCCGCCTTGGCGACGCGGAAGTGCAGGTAACGGGGCGGCATGAGGCGCTGTTTGCCCTTTATAGTGAAACGCCGTGGGCGGAACTGCTGGCGGCGCAGGGCGAGATGCCGATTCCGCCGTATCTGGAGCGGGCGGCGCTGGAGAGCGACAAGCAGCGCTATCAGACGGTGTTTGCCAAACACAACGGCGCCGTCGCCGCCCCCACCGCCGGGCTGCATTTTGACGCGGCGCTGCTCGATGCCATCCGCGCGCGCGGCGTGGCGACGGCGGAGGTGACGCTGCACGTGGGCGCGGGGACGTTCCAGCCGGTGCGCCACGAAAACCTCGCCGAACACGTCATGCACGAGGAATGGCTTGCGGTCGGGCAAGACGTTGTCGATGCGGTCACCGCCTGCCGCGCGCGGGGCGGGCGCGTGGTCGCGGTTGGCACGACCAGCCTGCGCGCGCTGGAATCCGCCGCCCAGGGCGGGGAACTGGCAGCATTCACCGGCGACACCAACCTGTTCATCACCCCCGGCTACCGTTTCCGCGTGGTCGATGCGCTGCTCACCAACTTCCACCTGCCGGAATCAACGCTGCTGATGCTGGTCAGCGCGTTTGCCGGTTACGACAACATCCGCGCCGCCTACCAGCACGCCATCGCCGCACGCTACCGCTTCTACAGCTACGGCGACGCGATGTTTTTGCCGACCCGTTGCGATGGCTGATTTCGACCGCATCGGCGCGGTTTTCCTGAAAAACATCTACGCCACCACCAAAGGCCGCATCCGCCTCGCCGTGCTGCAACGCGACCTCGCGCCGCTGCTTTCCGGCGCGCCGCTACGCATCCTTGACGTCGGCGGCGGTGCCGGACAAATGGCGCTGTGGTATGCGAGCCTTGGGCATGACGTCACCGTCGCCGACCGCTCGCAGATGCTGCTGGACGAAGGCCGCGCGGCGGCGCAAACGCTCGGATTAACCGCAAAATTTATCCACGCTGACGCCTTCCAACTGCAAGAAGCGCTGAATGATGCGCGCTACGACCTCGTCTGCTGTCACGCGGTACTGGAATGGGTCGCAGACGGTGAAGGACTGCTCACGGCGTGCGCGGCGCGGCTCAAGGCGGGCGGCCACCTCTCGCTGATGTACTACAACCGCCGCGCGCTGGTGTTCGCGCAGCACGTCTTCGGCAACTTCGACTACCTCGACCGCGGCCTGCGCCCCTACCGCAAAACGGCGAAACTCACCCCGGATTACCCGCGCGAGCCGGAAACCGTCGCCGCCTGGCTGGACGGCTTGGGATTACAACGTGAGCGCCGCTCCGCCATCCGCTGCTTCTACGACTACATGAAGCCACACGACCGCGCCCGCCACAGCGATGCCGAACTCGTCGCGCGCGAACTGGCACTGTCCGGGCATGAAGAATATTTGTCAGTTGCCCGCTACATTCACGAAATTCACCGGCAAAGATGAACAACATTACCGCGTGAAAACCCCGCGCTAAAATCCCGAAAAAACGCCCATACACTTGCCGCAAAACACATTTTTGACAAAAGAGAATGACGTGTTTATAGTTGCGAATACCGCGCCGTAATGAACAAAACATTACCAATCGCGCCGCGCAAACCCGCCTGCATCCCGCGGGCGACCCCGGACAAAAATCAAGAGGAAAAGGAAATGCAACAAACCCTGAAAACCATCCTGCTCGCGGGCGTACTCGCCGCCAGCACCGCCGCCACGGCACAACAAGGACTGGCCGAACGCTGGCAAACCTTCGGTGCGCCTGCGCCTGCCAACGAAGCCGTCAATCCCGGTTGGGCGGGCGTCATGTTTTACCGCACCGGTGGTGGCGGCGGCGCTGCCAACGTGTACGTCAACGGCGAATACCTCGCCTCGCTCCTGCCCGGCGGCTACCGCTACGCCGAACTCTGCCCCTACAACCAGCGCCTTGCCACCGCCTACAGCGGCCGCGACCGCGCCTACAACATCAAGGCGAACGCGGGCGACTTCTACGACCTGCCGCAAGGTCGCGTCAGCTTCTTCCGCGTCGTTGATGGCGGCGGCAACCCGACCCTGCAAGCGGTGGACCGCGCGACCGCCAGCGGCGAAATCGCCCAACTGCGCGAACAGACCCACACCCTGCCGCGCCTCGAACAAAACCGCAACTGCTCGCCCGAACTGGTTCAACAATACAACGTGGACGTCTCCGCCCTGTTCAAATTCAACCGCTCCGACTACGCCAGCATCCTGCCCGACGGCAAACGCCAACTGAAAGAAATCGCCGCGGCCGCCTCACAATACCGCGACGCCACCAGCGTGATTTACATTGACGGCTACGCCGACCCCGAAGGCAAACCGGGCTACAACCAGCGCCTCTCACAACGCCGCGCCCAGACCGTCAAACGGGTCATGGTCGAAAACGGCTTCCCCGCCTCCATCCTCAAAGCGCGCGGACACGGCGAAAACGATCCCGTCGTCACCGGCTGCCGCAACCGCAACCCGCGCAACAGCGCTGCACGCAACGAATGCAACCAGCCGAACCGCCGCGTCGAAATCAAGCTCTACGGCAAAAATACCCACTAACCAGCCGCCAAACCGCGCTCCCAACCGGGGGCGCTTTTTTTAGCCCACTACCCAGGAGAGCCCATGAGCCAAAAAAGCAAAGCCCCCCTCATTACCCTCATTACCCTCATTATCAGCGCCGTCGCCGTTCTCATCCTGCTGCTGACCACCGGCGGCAGTATGTACACCGTGGACCAGGGCGAGCGCGGTGTCGTCCTCCATTACGGCGAAGTGAGCAAGGTGGCCGACCCCGGTCTGCACTTCAAATGGCCGTACATTGACCGCGTGGTGCGCATCCCGACCCGTACCACCACCGGCACCCTCAAGGACATCTTCGGCTACTCCAGCGACCAGCAACCGGCACAAATCAGCCTCTCCGTCACCTTCGCCATCAACGATGACGGCGTGGAAGCGCTCTACACCCAGTTCGGCAAAATCGACAAACTCTACGACCTCGTCGTCGTTCCCATTGTCACCCAGGAAATCAAAACCGTCTTCGGCCAGTTCACCGCCATCCGCTCCGTGCAGCACCGCGAGGAGCTGAATAACAAAACGCGCGACGCCATCGTTACGGCGCTTGCCAAATACCCCTACCTGCGCATCGAAAGCGTACAAATCGAAAACGTGGACTTCTCCGACGCCTACGAGCAGACCATCGAAGACCGCATGAAAGCTGAAGTCGAAGTTGAGCGTTACAAACAAAACCTCGAACGTGAACGCATCGAAGCGCAAATCGCCGCCACCCGCGCCCAGGGACAGGCGGACGCACAAATCAAGGCGGCGGAAGCCGAGGCAAAAGCGATCGAACTGCGCTCCAAGGCAGAAGCCGCATCCATCAACACCAAGGGCGAGGCATTGCGGCAAAACCCGGAAATCATTCGCTTGATGCAGATTGAACGCTGGAACGGCATCCTGCCGCAAACCATGCTGCCCAACAGCGCCGTGCCGATGTTGGAATTACCACCCGCTACGCGTCCGCAAGCCGAGTGAGTATCGCCGTATTTTTCGCCGCTCAGGCTGGATTTTGGGCGGGACGCGGGCGGATTTGCCAGAGGACGCGGCGTACGCCGAGGGCGGCAGTGATGGAAAGGCCGATGACCATGCCGAGCCACAGCCCGGCAACGCCGATGCCAAGGAAGCGGTAGCCGAGCAGCGCGGCGGGGAAGCCAATCAGCCAGTAGCCGATGAAGGCGTAAATCATCGGCATCCGTGTGTCGTGGATGCCGCGCAGGATGCCTGCGGTGCAGACCTGCATCCCGTCGCCAATCTGGAAGATGCCGACGAGGATGAGAATGACGCTGGCGATGGCGATGATGTCGGCGTTGGTGCTGTAGAGCGCGGCGATTTCGTGGCGCAGCAGCAGCGGGATGGCCGCCATCACCAGCATGATGATGGCGACAACAATCATGCCGCCGAGCGCACGCTGGCGCAGCGCCTGCCAGTCGCCCTTGCCGTAGGCGTTGCCGCAGCGGATGGTGAGCGCGCTGCCGAGTCCGAGCGGGATCATGAAGGAAATGCCGGCGTAGTTGAGCGCAATCTGGTTGGCGGCGGCATTGACCGCATTGGTACGGCTGACAATGAGGCCAACGGCGGTAAAAAGGCCGGTTTCCATGACCAGCGCCAGTGCAATCGGCAGGCCGACGCTGAAATAGCGGCGGATGGCGGCGAGGTCAGGGCGGGCGAAGCGCTGATAGGGGCGGTATGGCCGCCAGCGCGGGTTGCGGGCAATGGCGGTGAAGACGAAAGCGGCGAAGATGCAGTAGCAGAGCGCGGTGGAGAGCGCCATGCCGGGCGCGCCCATCGCCGGAATGGGCCCCACGCCGTAGAGAAAAATATAGTTGCCGACGATATTGGTCGGGACGAGCAGCGCCTGCACCAGCACGGTGGTGCGCGGAAAGGCCATGCCTTCGAGGAAGCAGCGTCCGGCGAGGCCGACGATGCAGATGCCCGCGCCGGGGGCGAGGGTAAGCAGGTAGCGGCTGGCTTCGCGGGCGATGTCCGGCGCGCTGCCGAGCCAGGCGGGGACGCGCGCGCCGATGACGGTCAGCCCGGTGGCGGCGGCGCCGAGAAAGGCGAGCATCCAGATGCCCTGCTGGAAATTACGGCGGATTTGCGCGCGGTCATCGCGGCCATTGGCCTGCGAAATGGCGGCGGTGATGGCAAGCGCGCAGCCCGCCATGAACAGATAGATGAAGCTGAAGATTTGCGCGGCGAGCGCCACCGAGGCAAGGGTGAGGTCGCCGTGGCGGCCTGCCATGATGGTGTCGATGACGGGCAGGGCGAAGCTTAAAAGCTGCATCAGAATGAGGGGGATGGCGAGGCGGAGGGTAGGGCGGAGTTCGTCGCGCAGGCGCATGGTTGTTGTCCTTGATGTTATTGGAATGGGCGCCTATTGTAAGGGAAGCTGTGCTATTCTAACCATCCTGCAATTTTTCTGTAATGAATGCTGTCATGCTGTCTGAAGATCTGATATTCGGTCGCGAGAACATCGCTTATGCGGTGCTGGCAGTCTATTCCGACGCGGTCAATGAAAAGCCGGTGGTGGTTAGCCTGCATCTCGGCGCGAAGATGGCGTATGCGCATATGCAGCAAATGCAGGCGCGCGGCGGTCATGTGCAATTCGTGGTGCGCCGGGTGCGCATCAATGGCAGCATCGAGGTGATTGACGACCCGCAACAGGCGCACAATCAGCCGCAGCGCCCGGCGCAGCACCTCATCCGTATCGTGCGCAAGCCGTAAAAATCCTCAAAAATCCTCGTGGCAGGCGTATCATAAGCACTCCTTTCCACAACATTTACAAGAGGCAACCATGTCATTATCGCTAGAACTCACGCTCATCGCCGAGTTCCTCCTCCTCCTGTTTTTCCTCTATGCCGGCAGCCGTTTTGGCGGCATCGGTCTGGGGGTTGTCTCCGGTATCGGTTTGATGTTTGAGGTGCTGGTGCTGCGGATGCCGCCGGGCAAGGCACCGATTGACGTGATGCTCGTCATCCTCGCCGTCGTCACCTGCGCCTCCGTGCTGGAAGCGGCGGGCGGCCTGAAATATATGCTGCAAATCGCCGAGAAGATTCTGCGCAAGAATCCGAAGCGCGTCACCATCCTCGGCCCGATTGTCACCTACACCATGACCATCATGCTCGGCACCGGCCACGCCGTTTATTCCATCATGCCCATCATCGGCGACATCGCGCTGAAGAACAAAATTCGCCCGGAGCGGCCGATGGCCGCCGCGTCCGTTGCCTCGCAGCTTGCCATTACCGGCAGCCCGATTTCGGCGGTGGTCGCGCTGTATCTGAAAGACATCGCCCATATTGAAGCCTTTGCCAACGTTTCCCTGCTGCAAATCGTCGCCGTCACCATCCCTGCCACCTTCGCCGGTACCATTGCGCTGTCGCTGTACAGCCTGCGCCGGGGCAAGGAGCTGGAGGACGACCCGGAATACCAGCGCCGGATGCAAGACCCGGTCTGGCGTGAACGCATTTTGAGCACCACCAGCACCACGCTGAACGAGCAACTGCCACCCGCCGCACGCAATTCCGTCTTGCTCTTTATCCTCGCGCTGGTGTGCATCGTCATCGTGGCAATGGTGCCTTCCATCCGTACCATTCCCGGCATGGAAAAAGCGATTGACATGAGCGTCATCATCCAGATGTTCATGCTCGGTTTTGGCGGCATCATCCTCCTTGCCACCCGCACCAATGTGCAAACCGTGCCGAACGGCGTTGTCTTCAAATCCGGCATGGTCGCCGCCATCGCCATTTTCGGGATTGCCTGGATGAGCGACACTTACTTCTCCTACGCCATGCCGCACGTCAAGGGCAGCATTCAGGAAATGGTGCAAAACGCGCCGTGGACGTTCGCCTTTGCCCTCTTTGGCGTTTCCGTGCTGATTAACAGCCAGGCGGCAACCGCGAAAATGCTGCTGCCGGTTGGCATCAGCCTGGGCATTCCGGCGCCGGTACTCATCGGCTTGATGCCCGCCACCTATGCCTACTTCTTCATCCCCAACTACCCGTCGGACATCGCTACGGTGAACTTCGACGTCACCGGCACCACCAAAATCGGCAAGTACTACTTCAACCACAGCTTCATGGTGCCTGGCCTTATTGGCGTTGGCGTCGCCTGTCTGGTTGGTCTTGCCATTGCCAAGGCCATCATCATCCCCATCGCCCAGACCGCGATGTAACCGCTACTGTGGCAGAGAAAAAAAGAGGGCAAACTGCCCTCTTTTTTACGCCCGGAAAGCACCACCTGCGGCGGAAAAACCGCGTTAAAACCGCTGCTTGTGCTATAATTCGCGCCCTTCACACACCAGGACAAGCAAGACCCATGAGCGAGCAAAATAACGCCTATAACGCCTCCCGCATCCAAGTACTCAAAGGACTGGAAGCCGTGCGCAAACGCCCCGGAATGTACATTGGCAACACCGACGACGGCAGCGGCCTGCATCACATGGTCTTTGAAGTCGTCGATAACGCCATTGACGAAGCCCTCGCCGGCTACTGCACCGAAATACACGTCATCATCCACCAGAACGAATCCATCACCGTGCGCGACAACGGGCGCGGCATCCCGGTCGATATCCACCCCGAAGAAGGCCGTAGTGCCGCCGAAGTCATCATGACCGTGCTGCACGCGGGCGGAAAATTCGACGACAACGCCTACAAAGTCTCCGGCGGCCTGCACGGCGTCGGCGTCTCCGTGGTCAATGCCCTCTCCGAACGCCTGACCATGACCATCCGTCGCGACGGCCACGTCCACCAACAAACCTACCAACACGGCGAACCGCTGGCACCGCTGGCCATCACTGGCGACAGCGACAGCACCGGTACCGAAATCAACTTTCTCGCCAGCCAAGACACCTTCGGCGAAGTCAAATACGACTACGAAACCCTCGCCCAGCGCCTGCGCGAACTCTCCTTTCTCAACGCCGGCGTGCGCATCGAACTGCACGACGAACGCGACGGCAAACAACAAACCTTCCAGTACGAAGGCGGCGTCAAAGCCTTCGTCGAATACCTGAACCGCAACAAAACCCCGCTGCACCCCAGCATCTTCTACTGCGCCGCCGACAAGGACGGCGTCGCCGTTGAAATCGCGCTGCAATGGAACGACAGCTACGCCGAAAACGTTTACTGCTTCACCAACAACATCCCGCAACGCGACGGCGGCACCCACCTCGCCGGCTTCCGCGCGGCGATGACCCGCACCCTGAACGCCTACATGGACGAAGAAGGCCTGCTGAAAAAAGCCAAAATCGCCACCAGCGGCGACGACGCGCGCGAAGGCCTGACCGCCATCGTCTCCGTCAAAGTACACGACCCCAAATTCAGCTCGCAGACCAAAGAAAAGCTCGTCTCCAGCGAAGTCAAAAACGCCGTCGAAAGCGTCCTTGCCGACAAACTGCGCGAATACCTGCTCGAACACCCCGTAGAAGCCAAAACCATCGCCGGAAAAATCGTCGATGCCGCCCGCGCCAGGGAAGCCGCGCGCAAGGCGCGGGAAATGACGCGGCGCAAAGACGCGCTCGACATCGCAGGCCTGCCCGGCAAACTCGCTGACTGCCAGGAAAAAGACCCGGCGCACTCCGAAATCTTCATCGTGGAAGGCGACTCGGCGGGCGGCTCCGCCAAGCAGGGGCGCAACCGCAAATTCCAGGCCATCCTGCCGCTCAAAGGCAAAATCCTGAACGTCGAAAAAGCACGCTTTGACAAAATGCTCGGCTCGGCCGAAATCGGCACCCTCATCACCGCACTCGGCACCGGCATCGGCAAAGACGACTTCGACGCCGAAAAACTGCGCTACCACCGCATCATCATCATGACCGATGCCGACGTTGATGGTGCACACATCCGCACCCTGCTCCTCACCTTCTTCTACCGGCAAATGCCCGAACTGGTCGAACGCGGCCACATCTACATCGCCCAGCCGCCGCTCTACAAAGTCACCAAAGGCCGCAACAAACAATACCTGAAAGACGACCACGAACTGAACGAACTCCTGCTCACCCAGGCGCTGGACGACGCCAACCTGCACCT
Source organism: uncultured Cardiobacterium sp. (assembly GCF_938028185.1). Classification (GTDB taxonomy): domain Bacteria; phylum Pseudomonadota; class Gammaproteobacteria; order Cardiobacteriales; family Cardiobacteriaceae; genus Cardiobacterium. The sequence continues at coordinate 9,820 of NZ_CALJAH010000030.1, forward strand.
CTCCGCCGACAGCCCCGCCATCACCAAAGAAGCCTTCGAGGCACTCGCGCGCGAACACGGCCAAATCGAAAACCTCATCAAGCGCCTGCACCGCTACGACAGCCGCGTCCTGCACGCCCTCATCGAAGCCCCGGAGCTGACGCGCGACACCTTCGCCGACCCCGCCGCGCTGCAAGACTGGATTGCCGCCTACCAGCGCCAGCTTGACCGCTTCGCCGCCGCAGGCATCACCCTGCGCGCCGAAACCCTGCCCGGCGACGTGCCGCGCATCAACGTCCGCATCGAACAACACGCCAACCTCGCGCAAAACACCTTTGATGCCAACTTCGCCGACAGCAACGAATACCGCCACATCAACCACTTCGGGCAAAAAGTGCGCGGCCTTCTGGGCGATGGCGCCTACTTTGAAAACAGCAAAGAGCGCCTCGAAGTCGAACACTTCCACCAGGTCATCAACGCGCTGCTCGCCGAAGGCAAAAAAGCCTACGAAATCCAGCGCTACAAAGGCCTCGGCGAAATGAACCCCGACCAACTGTGGGAAACCACGCTTGACCCGGCAGTGCGGCGGATGCTGCAAGTGCAGCTCAAAGACGCGCGCCTGGCCGATGAAATCTTCACCACGCTGATGGGCGAAGAAGTCGAACCGCGCCGCGCCTTCATCGAAGACAACGCCAACAGCGCCAATATTGATATTTGAGCCGCTGCCGCAGCGCAAAGAAAAAGCCGGAATCATCCGGCTTTTTTTGTGCGCGGGCGGGCGGCGCTCAATCGCGCGGGTTGTGTCGCTCCCGCAGTTTGGCGATAACATCCGCCCAGGAGAGGCCGGCGTCTTGCAGCAGCACGGTGAGGTGATAGGTGAGATCGGCGGCTTCGTTGATGGTTTCGTCGCGGTCGCCGACGGTCGCCGCCAGCGCGGTTTCCACGCCTTCTTCGCCGACTTTTTGCGCGATGCGTTTGGTACCGGCGGCGTAGAGGCTGGCAGTGTAGGAGCTCGCCGGGTCGGCGCCCTTGCGACTTTTTATCAGGGTTTCCAGTTGGGCGAGGAAGCGCCAGCCGCTCGCGCTTTCGCCGTCAAAGGCGTGGAAGCAGCTCGCCGCGCCGGTGTGGCAGGTCGGCCCGTGCGGGCGGGCGAGGATGAGCAGCGCGTCGCGGTCGCAGTCGGGGCTGATGGCGATGGCATCGAGGTAGTGGCCGCTGCTTTCGCCTTTCGTCCACAGGCGCTGTTTGCTGCGCGAGTAGAAGGTGACGCGGCCTTGTGCGCAGGTGGCGGCGAGGGCGTCCGCGTTCATGTAGCCGAGCATCAGCACTTCGCCGCTGTCGGCGTGCTGGATGATGGCGGGCAGCAGGCCGCCGCTTTTGTGCCAGTCGAGGTTGTCGGGGATGTGCATGGGTTTTCCTTGGGGTTTGGGGGATTTTTATTGCCGCACCGCGATGCCTGCCGCCGCGAGGTAGTGCTTGAGTGCGCCGATATTGATGTGCTGGCGGTGGAAGACGCTGGCGGCGAGTGCGCCGTCGCAACCGGCGATGTGGAAGGCGTCGCGAAAGTGCGCCATTTCGCCCGCGCCGCCGGAGGCGATGAGCGGCACGCGGCAGACGGCGCGCACCGCCTGCAGTTGTTCGAGGTCGTAGCCCTGGCGCATACCGTCCTGGTTCATGGTATTCAGCACGATTTCACCCGCGCCGCGGTCTTGCGCTTCTTTGACCCAGTCGAGGGTCAATCTGCCGCTGTCGCGGGTGCGGGCGGCGTCGCCGGTGTATTGTTTGACGCGCCAGTCGCGGCTTTCGGCATCGTACCAGCTGTCAATGCCGACGACGACGGCCTGCTGGCCGAAGCGTTCGGCGAGGCGGGTGATGAGGCCGGGGTCGGCCAGCGCCGGGCTGTTGATGGAGATTTTGTCGGCACCGCTGGCGAAACGCTGTTCGGCGTCGGCGACGGTTTTGATGCCGCCGGCGACGCAGAAGGGGATGTCAAGCAGGCGCGCGATTTTGTCCACCCAGCTTTTGTCCACGGTGCGGCCATCGCTGGAGGCGGTGATGTCGTAGAAAACGAGTTCGTCCGCGCCTTCTTCGGCATAGCGCGCCGCCAGCGGCTCAATTGCGCCGATGGTCTGGTGGTCGCGGAACCGGACGCCCTTGACGACCTGGCCGTCGCGCACGTCAAGGCAGGGGATTATGCGTTTTGCCAGCATTGCAGTGCCTCCGTCAGGGTGAATTTGCCTTCCAGCAGGGCGCGACCGGTGATGATGCCGGCGACGCCGCTGTCTTTCAGGGCGCGAATGTCGTCGAGGCTACCGATACCGCCGGAGGCCTGGATGGCAAGCTGCGGCCAGGCGCGGTACAGCTCGCGGTAGAGGGCGGTGTTTGCACCTTGCAGGGTGCCGTCCTGGCGGATGTCGGTGCAGAGGATGTGGCGCAGGCCGCTGTCGCGGTAGTGCTCCAGCAGGGTTTCGAGGGTGTGCGTGCTGGTGTCCTGCCAGCCGCGCACGGCGAGGTAATGCGCGCCGTCATGCGGACGGACGTCGAGCGCGAGGACGATGCGTTCGCCGCCGAAACGGGCGAGCCACGCCTTGACGGTGTCGGGCTGCTCTACCGCGAGCGAGCCGATGACGACGCGGTTGGCGCCCGCAGCCAGCAGCGCGGCGATGTCGTCGGCGCTGCGGATGCCGCCGCCAACCTGGATGGGGCAACGGGCGCTGGCGGCCAGGCGGGCGATGAGTGCGGTTTGCCGTTGTGCCGGGTCTTTGGCGCCGTCGAGGTCAACGAGGTGGATTTGCTGCGCGCCCTGTTCGCGGTATGCGGCGATGAGGGCGGCGGGGTCGCGGTCGTAGCGGGTGGTCTGGTGGTAGTCGCCCTGGTGCAGGCGGACGACAGCGCCGCCGATGAGGTCAAGCGCGGGGATGACGGGGGTGATCATCAGAGGTTCTCCATGAAGTTTTGTAGCAGGCGCGCGCCGCTCTTGCCGGAGCGTTCGGGGTGAAATTGCACGCCGTAGTAGTTGTCACGGGCGATGGCGGCGGAAAACGGCACGCCGTAGTCGCTGGTGGCGATGGTGTGCGCGCCGGGCGGCACGGCATAGCCGTGGACGTAGTAGTAATGGCTGTCCTGGGCGATGCCGTCAAACAGCGGGTGCTGTGGCTGGTGATGGACGGTGTTCCAGCCGGTATGCGGCAGCGGCAGGCCGCAACCGGGCAGGGCTGCGGTGTCGCCGGGGATGAGGCCGAGGGTGGCGGTGTCGCCTTCGGCGGAGTGCCTGGTGAGCAGTTGCATACCGAGGCAGATGCCGAGCAGCGGTTGGTGCGCCTCGCGCACGGGTTCAATCAGGCCGCGCGCGGCGAGGTTGTGCATGGCGGCGGCGGCACTGCCCACGCCGGGCAGGACGAGTTTGCCGGCGGCGCGGATGGCGGCGGGGTCGGCGCTCACACGCGGG
>NZ_CALJAH010000031.1 GCF_938028185.1 uncultured Cardiobacterium sp.
TCCGTTGCTTTTTGTTTGCCCGCCGTTTATCAGCATACATTTTAGGACACCACCGAAATTTTAATTTTGTCGGGTTGCCGTGCAAGTTATAGTTTGGAAGGAAGTCTATTTTAGGACACCACCTCAAGGGCCGTGTCATCATCGACGGACAGGACGTTTCAACTCGCGCTCCCGCGAGGGGAGCGACGGCTGCGGTCAGCATCGCGCTACAAATGACGGTGTTTCAATTCGCGCTCCCGCGTGAGGAGCGACGTATGGGGACATGGGCAGGATACCAGCGAGATCTGGTTTCAATTCGCGCTCCCTCGTCGGGAGCGACGGGATGGCGAGCAAAAGCCGGTAGATGTAGGGGGTTCAATTCGCGCTCTCGCGTGGCTTCGATACCAGCCACGCAGACCGAACTGCCCGCTTTGTAACATCCCCCGCCGCGGTGGGGTTTGGTTTTGTGTGCAATTCAGTGATTGCTGGCGATGACAAAGCGGGCTTCGCCGTGGGTGGTCAGTTCGCAGTCGGTTGCCGGGGTGAGGAAGGCCGCTTCGCCGCCCAGCAGTTCCAGCTGTTGTTCGTCGGCACGCAGGCGCAGTTTGCCGTCCAGATTGAGCACGATGGTCGCCTCGCGGCTTTGCAGGTGCAGGGTTTCGCCCTGCGGCAGGCGCGCGGTGGCGAGGGTGTAGTCGTCCACCGGCGCCGGGTAGGTGTAGGGGTCGAGGCTGTCGAGCGATGGCGGCGGGATGATGGCGGGTTGTACCGGTTCGGCGTCGATGATGCGCAGCAGCTCCGGCAGGTCAATGTGTTTTGGCGTCAGCCCGGCGCGCAGCACGTTGTTGGACGCCGCCATCAGTTCGATGTTCTGCCCGCGCAGGTAGGCGTGCGGCAGGCGCGCGCGCTGGAAAATGCCTTCGCCCGCCTGCATATGGACGATGTTCATCAGGTAGAAGGAGAGCAAGCCGTGGTCGGGGTGCAGCGGGTCGATGCGCATCAGGCGCACGGTTTCGTGCAGCCAGTAGTCGGGGTTGTCGCAGGGCGCGCGTGGCGCGGGCGCGTCCAGCAGCGGCTTGAGCCAGGTGGTGACGGTGCTGCGCGGGATTTGCATGATGTGGGTGTAGGCATCTTTCAGGCCGCGCGCGCGGATGAGGTGGGCAATGGTGGCGAGGCTGGGGCGGGCGGCAAGGCGCGCTTCTATGACGTCCAGCGGGGCGAAACCATGCAGCAGCCAGAAGTCGCCCAGCGCGATCATGCTTTCCGGTTTGTGGTTGTCGTCGGGGTAGTTGCGGTTCGCCGCACCCCGGTTGATGCCCGCCGCTTCTTCGCGCGCGTAGCCCGCCTCCGCCTGCGCCTTGTCCGGGTGTACCTGGATGGAGAGCGGCAGGCGCACGTCGAGGATTTTCAGAAGATACGGCAGGCGGTCGCCGTAGCGGGTGCGCGAGGCGGGGGTGAGGGCGTGGGAGAGGTTTTTTTGCAGCCAGTCGTTAAAGGGCAGGGTGATGTCGTCGGCTTCGATTTGCGACGGTGCCTGCGGGTGGTCGCCGAACCACAGTTCAGCGGCGGGCAGGTTGCTGGGCTCGCGCCGCAGCAGTTGCGGGATGTAGTCGTGGCCGCCCCAGGCGTAGGGCTGGATGGTGCCGTGCAGTCGGTAGATCATGGGTTGCTCCGCTCGTGGTGTATGTGCCGCTATGCTAGCGCTTTTTGTGCCGTGCGGTGAAGCGGCGGACATATCTCGCGGGCGGAACAGCGGGAATGCTTCCCGCCGGGCGGTTACGCTGCGCTAACCGCCCCTACCATCCCTGCGAAACGACGGATGGATGATCCGCGTCGTAATTGATGGCGGGGCAGCTAAGCCCGCGAACAACGCAGGAGCGGTGCGCCAAGGCGCACCCTATGGTGCAATGAAGCGGCAGACGCATTTTATTCGGTGGGGCAAGCCCCACCCTACGACTACCGCCTTGATTGGTGCGCAATCGCCGCCTTGACGGGAATTTACAGACACCTTTGTTTGCGGGTGCAATCACGGCCATTGCGGACGCATTTGTGGAAAACATCACCGTTTTCACAGAAAAATGGCAAAAAACCGGATGCGAAACATTATCAGGTGGTGTCCTAAAATGTATGCTGATAAACGAAGGGCAAACAAAAAGCAACGGTGACACAGTATATTTGAGTTGTGCAAGTTCAAATTACTGTCTGCTGTCCCCGTTGCCGGGAGCAGAATATAAAGCGAAACGGCAAATCCGGCAAAAATAAGCAAAAATACCTCTGCAAAGCCTGTGGCAGACAGTTTGTTGGCGACCATAACCTTGACTATCGGGGCTGTCATTCCGGTGCAGACA
>NZ_CALJAH010000032.1 GCF_938028185.1 uncultured Cardiobacterium sp.
CCAGATACCTGGAATAATGGTAAGGCTGAAGATGAGTATCATGCCTTTGATAACAGCATCCATAGCCATACGACCCAAGACCATATAAATGCCCCAAAACATATACACAGTCATCAAAATCATCGGCAGCAGGTGTTTCAGTAACAGTTTGAGCATATATAGCGAAGCGTAGAAACTGGTAATAGTGCCGAGAACTCCTCCGGTCAAGTCAATATCGGTAAATTTGGCAAGCAGCGTTAAGCCAACTGCGCCTGCAACAGCCAAGGTCATATTACTCTTGTCTTGACCGGTTAACGTCGTATCTTTGGCTACTTTGCCTTGGTCAAAAGTCAGTAATTGTTCAACATATTTGCTATCTTCATTTTCAAACATATCGCGAACAACAGCTACTCTGCAACTTTTAAGCGTTTCCTCTGTAGGAACGTATGTCCACGCTTCTCTGTCCCATTTTACGCCTTTTCTACATTCCGAGATTCCACCGCGACGGTTCTCACCAACTGCAATTTGCCAGATGGTTGCATCTGACAGGGTTGCAGCCATACGAACACGCAAACCAAGATGCCCACCCTGCCCGAGCCACCAGTCTCCACAAGTGGGTGGATTTTTCTCACTCATGTTGCCGTTACCGTCATCACCGGTAAAACCGTCAACTGGCTCTGCTGCCCGAAATTCCTGATAGTATTCTGTTCCAGGGTTGTAAAAAAGATTTTTATGCAGCCGTGAATCCAGTCCGTAAACAAGAAGATCGTCATCTTGTTCTGTCCTAAATGTGATTTCCCAACTGTGGTTTTCGTCATAAGCTTTATCTATTTCATCTTTTATCATCTCCTGAGCTGTCTTGTCTCCATCAAACCGACTGGTTTTATCTACACCACTACGCCAATATTTGATTTTCTCAACAATTTTGTCATGACATTCAGCTTTGAAACGTTCATATTCATGCAGCATTTCTCCATTAATTTCCAAAGAACTATTCCAGATAGCTTTTTGTGCCTCAGTAACATCAAGTGCACAGGGCGCAGTGTTATAGATTACACCATTTACTCCTTGACCCAGCATAATTGCCAACCAAGGCAAAACCGGGATACGGGTTTTGGTTTCCTTGAAATAAACATTTCCGTTAATTTCAGTAATAGTAGTAGTTTTCCCCTCTTCCTTGCTACAAACACTTTTAACTTTTGTTTGGTTCAAATCCGCCGGAACCATCGGTATCAGCGCCATGAAAAAGATCAACATACTCAGGCCGAGGGTGGTGAGCATTTCATAAAGATGAGCGTCATTCTTGCGATCGGGGTTGCCGAGATAGTCAATATAGATGGCACAAAAGCTGCGCAGCAGCGGGTAGAGAAACAACCCGGTCAGCATCAGCAGCAAAAAAAGGATGTAATAGAATTCCCAGCCGTAGATGGTCAGGAAAGCCTCAAGATAACTGGTAACATTCATGGGGTACGCTCCATTGCCGCATCAGTGCAGCAGGTAAGGCAGTTGCAGGGCGAGGAGGTCAAAACCCAGCAACAGACCGAACAACAGTTTGGGGGTAACGCCCGCCTGGTGGATGTGCGCTTCTGCTGCATCCAACTGTTGCAGGCGGTCGTGATCGAGCACGCCGTCGGCAAGCGATGCCTCGCGTTGTGTCGCGATGCGCTGCAATGCCTGTTCGCGGATGTAACGATTGAGACGCGGCAGCAGCAGCCAACTGATGGCCAGATAGACCAGCAACCGGACGAGCGTTGCCGGCCACCAAATCATATGTAGCAGGTTGGTGGCCGCCGACAGCCCTTCTTCGCCGAAGGCGGCGAGCAGGATGTTGCCGCTGATGATGAGGAACAGCAGGGTGAGGAAAGCCTTGAAGAAGCGTTTGGTGCGCCGCCAGCGCCGTTTCGGCGATGGGTTGTTGATGATGACTACCGTCTGCTCGTCTGTGGTTACGGTCGCTCCTACGCCGCCATAGCGGCGCAGTAGCGCCGCTTCCTGTTCCTGGGGCAGTTTGCCGGTTGCCGCCGGTGGCTGGATGGTCGTAACCGGTACGGCCTCAGCGACTATCGCCTCCGGCTGCTCCGGCGGCTGGCTTGCCGTTTCATGCCCGGCATCGTTGTCCGTGGTTTCGTGCGCAGTGTTTGCCACCCCATTTGCGTCGTCATGCTGTGGCGTGCTTTCTGCTGCCGCGTCATGGTGTCTCGGTTCCTGCATCATCGCCTCCCTCAGTATTGGTATGTCCGCTGGCGGATTTCACGGATGTCATCCTGGATGCGGTAGTAGAGGTTTTTGAACTCGGTTTCCGCCGGCCCTTTCATCCCGGACTGTTGCAGGTCGGGGGCATAGACGCCGGTTTTCAGTGCCTGCTTGGCGAAGAGCAGCGCACGGGAGACTTTGTTGATGGCGTACTGCTGCGCACGCGATTCGATTTCAACGTCCTGCTGGTAATCGGGCAACAGGCGCAGGTCATCGACTTCTGCCGGGGGAATGATTTGCCCGGTTTTTTTCTCAAACTCATCCCGTTTGATTTTGTAGGCGAGGTATTCACGCAACAGCTTGATGTAGTCATTGCGGTACTCGATGTATTTACGTTCATAGCCACGGCCGGCAATGGCATTGGTGTGGGTCGGTTCGGCGGCGCTGTCCTTGATGGTGATTTCATTGGCGCCATAGACTTCTTCCACAAAGTTGTAGAGCTCTTTCGGGTTTTTGAAATCCCCCAGAATCGGGTTGTCCTTGATGGACTTTTCGTCGGTGGCAAAATCGCTGTCCCAGGTTTTTTTGTCGCCGCGCGACAGGGTCAGGTTCATGCCTGCCTTCAAGAGTGATTTGGTGATGTTAATAGGTTCCTGCCCCTCACCGCCGTAGTTTTTGCCGTCAGCCATCGGTACGCCGTTTTTGCGCGCCTCTTTGATCATTTCTTTTTCAGCAGCTTCCAGCGATTTTTGCCCGGAGTTCACCAGACCAATGGTCGTTTTCCATTGTTCTCCGACCGCGATTTCGGCGATTTCGCCAAAGGGGTTTTTGCCCTGTCGCACTTCGCGTTCGTAGTCTTCGCATTGCTTCACTTTCAGGTCAAACAGCTCGATGTACTCGTCCAGCTGTTTGGTAGAAATCTCGCCCAGTACCGGGTTAATTTTCATCAGCGAGTATTGAAAGAAGCCGCTGACCAGTCCGGAAGCGGCCACCATGGCCTCTTGCTGAATTTTCTGGACGGAATCTACCAACTTGTCTTTCAGGTTCATGACTTCCGCTTTGATATTTTGGGTGAAATCCAGGCTACCGCAGCGGTTATACAATCCGGCACGGAAATTCGCGTCAATCTTGAACTGTTTGGAATAGGAACCCGGGAAAATGCTGTCCCGTCCGGCAGCCGCGCCTGGCAGGTAATAGCGACCGGTGTCGCCGGTCGGCACCTTGTCGGCGCGCCGGTCGCCGAGCACTTCGTCGATGGTGTTGCTATTCATCGCGGCAGGTGGTTTTTGCTGCGCGCGTGCAGGCAGGACGGCGAGGGCTATCGCCAGCGAGAGCAGCAGCGGTTTGCAGATGGGTGTCTTCATGATTTGCCTCCGGTGGTGGTTTTGCCTGTGGCAGGTGTTGCAGTCTTGTTACTGGCGGACGGTTTTGTGGCATTGGCGGCAGGGAGTGCCGCTTTACTATCCGGCGCGGTCACAGATGGCGTGGTAGCGGCTGCTGGAGCAGCTGTGGCGGGGGTTGATGTCTCTGTCGCAGGCGCATGGGTTGCGGGAGACATGGCCGCAGGTGTCGCGGCTGTCTTGCCACCATCCAGCACTTCCACCACCTGGCGGTCGCGCACGTGCAGGGCGATGCTGCCCTTTTCCCCGTCGCGTCGCAGGTAGTGGTGTTCGATCGGGTCGTAACGCTGGAGGACGGTTTCCGGCTGCGGCCATCCTTTGATCACGGTGTTTGCCACCTCACTCAACGGCTGTTTGCTGTTGAGTACCAGGACGCGCTCGATTTTGATGTCGGAAGGGACGGTTCCCGTCATCTGCGGTGTGAACTGGCCGATACAGCCGGCACTGAGGCAGCTGTCGTCGAGGTAGAGCACCAGCCAGTCGCCGTCGCGCCAGGCAGGGTTGCGTTCATCCGGGATGTAATCGGTGGTGTTGATACCGGTCAGACGGTCAGTGAAGCGCGTCATTTTTTCCTGAAGCACCTCACCGGACATTTCCTGGCTGATCAAGAGCGCGGTTTCGATTTCACGTTTGATCATTTCGTGCTCATGCAGGGCGGCACGTTTGGCGTAATAGGTCTTGTCTTCCGGGCTGTCGGCCATGATGGAGAGTACCGCCAAGGGACTCGCTGTTTTGTAGCGTTCGCCAGTCGCCGCCATGATGTTGCGATAGCGCTGCGCTTCTTCTTGGCTCAGTCCCCAGAACTGTTGTAATCCCTGATCGCCGGAGCCGATGCGCGAGAACGTCAGTTCGGCGGCGTGCGCCGGCGCGGTCGTGGCAAAGGCGAGCGCGAAAGCAAGCGCAAACGCGGCGCGGCGGGGGGATAATGCGGGTTGGGTCATGATTCCTCCTGTCGGGTTGGGATGTGGTCGTCCTGAGATAGGTACTGTTCTTCGCCCACCGCTTCGCTGGTCGTTGCAACGGTATCGGGGGCGTTTTTTACCTGCTCGTGGCTGTTGTCGGCCTCGTCATCATGCGGCACCGGGATAACGTCACCGTCTTGCCGGTCTTCGGGTTGGGCCGCATCAATCTGCTTGGCCAGCGACAAGACCGGTTCCCGGGGATAGGTGTTTGGCGGGTTCATGGAGGGGGCAGCTGCGTCGGGTGGTTCCGGGCGTTCGTCGCCATCCTGTGGGGAGTCGGTTGCGTGGTTGTCGTCTTTGGCGGCTGTTTCGTGAGGCACCTCACCGTCCCTGCGCGGCTCCGGCACATAGTCGTCGCCCAACTGGTAGCGCAGGCGCGCGGCGTCAATCTCGTCGGCAATCAGCAACGCGGCGTCGAGCTCGCCGATGTGGTGTTTTTCCATCAACTGGCGGCGTGCGTCCTTTTCGTTACCGTCGGTCTGCCCCAGGGCGAGAATGAGCGACGGCGGCACATAGCGCACCAGCGTCGGCGGGTATTTGACCGACAGCGAGATGCCTTCGACGAAACGCCCCCCTTCCTTGCGCGGGAAATCGAGCAGGTAGCGCGTCTCCGGGTCGAGTTCGCGCACTTTCGCCAACTGGTCTATCTCGGTCTTCGCCATTTTCATCAGCCACCAGAACTCGGCGTTGGCGAGCAGTTTGATCGCATCCCCGACGAAGTCGGTGACGTCCTGGGTGATGATGGTCAGCCAGCAGTTGAGTTTGCGGAATACCTTGGAGCCGACCACCAGGCCGGACATCAGCAGTTTGACCTTGGCCCAGAGGTGTGCCTCGTCAATTTTGACTTCGATGGCACGGCCACTGTGTTGCAGCTTTTCCGCCAGGGCGGTGATGGTATAGATGGCCGACAGCCCGGCAACGGCCAGCATGTCTTCACTACCTAATCCCGCGACGTTTCCCAATTCAATCACGGTCAGGTCGTAGTCCGGGTCAAAGCCTTTGGCTTCGCGGTTAAAGAGCATGCCGCGCAGCCCCTGCGTCCAGAGTCTCACCGCCTCGGCACGGTCGCGCAGTTCGAGGACGATTTCCCGCATGCTGCCTTCGCGTTTGGCCTCCTCATCTGCCATTTCCAGCAACGCTTCCATCATGTGTACCGGACGCGCGTGTGCCTCGCCTTTCTCCTTTGAGATGTTGAGGCCGCGCACCAGTGCGGTGTTGAGGCGGGCAATCTGCGAAGGGGTCAGGGTGACGTCGTTGCTGCCGCCCGATACCATGATGCGCAGGATGTATTCCATCTCGTTCAGGTAGGAGCGCCGTTCTGCCTCGTCACCGTCCTGATCTTCTTGGTTGCTTTTCCAGGTACCGTCACTGATGGCTTTGGCCTTGGCTGCCTCCGCCAGTGCCTTGTCCGTTTCAAAAAACGGCGCGACCACATCGTCGGAATTAGCATTCAGGACAAAGCGCTTGACCTTCTTGCCGTGGCGTTCGGCATAGTCGGCAAGCAGCTTGAACGACTCGCCGTAGTCGAAGATGAACATGCGCGGGTTATTCACCGCCATGCTCATCGCGGTCATATTGACGATCGTCGCTGACTTGCCCGAACCGGTCGGGCCGAAGAATACTTCGTGCGAGACGCGGCTGCGGTCGTTGCGGTGGAACGGGTTGAGATAGAAGGGTTCGCCGGTACGCGAGTACATCAGGTAGCAGGGGTTCACCCCGCCACTCTTATTGCCGTAGAACGGCAGCAGCGAAGCGAGGTGCGCGGTGTAGCATTTGCGCGCACGCAGCGCCGATTTGCGGTCATGGGCAAAGTCATAGACTGTCGGCAAGGCACGGATGAAGCTGTCCTGGCTGATGAGATCATACTGTGGCGGCACGATACTGATGCAGTCCGAAGTCGATACCACCGCGACCGCGCGCTCGGTCACGTCCAATA
>NZ_CALJAH010000033.1 GCF_938028185.1 uncultured Cardiobacterium sp.
CAATCACACGCCGTATGAGACGCGGGTCGCGCTTCTGGAAGACGGCGTCTTGCAGGATTTTTTCGTTGAGCGCGAGCGCAAGCGTGGCATCGTCGGCAATATTTATAAGGGCAAGGTGCAGCGGGTGCTGCCGGGCATGGATGCGGCATTTATTGATATTGGTCTGGAGCGCGCCGGATTTTTGCACGTGAAAAATGTGGTGCGCCGTGGCGACAAGCCGCCGGAACGCATCAGCGATGTGCTGCGCGAGGGGCAGTCGCTCCTGGTGCAGGTGCTGAAAGATCCCATCGGCAGCAAGGGCGCGCGGCTGACGATGGAGATTTCCATCCCCTCGCGTTTTCTCGTGTTTTTGCCGACGGCGGATGAAATCGGCGTGTCCATCAAAATCGCCTCGGAAGAGCAACGGCAGACGCTGCGCGATACCGTCGCCGGTTTCCATCAGGGGCGGCAAGGTGGCTTCATCGTGCGCACCGCGATTGAATCGGCGGACGTCTGGGCGATGCGCGCCGATATGCAGTATTTGCAGCGCGTCTGGGAGTCCATCCAGCAGCAACAGCGTGGGGCGCGGCCGGGTTCGCTGGTGTACGGCGAACTGCCGCTGTATCAGAAAGTGCTGCGCGATTTCGTCACCCCCGGCGTGCGCCGCGTCGTCGTCGATCACCCCGGCGCGCACCGCGAAATGCAGGCGTTTGCCGCCAACTTCCTCGTCGGCATGGAAGCGACGCGGCTGGAGTTTTACAACGGCGACCGCAGCCTGTTCGAGCGCTACGGCATCGAAGAAGAAATCAGCCTGGCGCTGAAGCGGCACGTCGCGCTCAAATCCGGCGGCTACCTCATCATCGACCAGACTGAGGCAATGACGACGATAGACGTCAATACCGGCGCGTTCGTCGGCAAACTCTCGCAAGACGACACCATCTACAAAACCAACCTCGAAGCGGCGCGCGCCATTGCCCGCCAACTGCGCCTGCGCAACCTCGGCGGCATCATCATGCTCGACTTCATCGACATGAACGACCCCGCGCACCAGCAGGGCGTGATGGACGCGCTCCTCGCCGCCCTTGCCGGCGACCGCAGCAAATACACCATCAGCCCCATCTCGCCGCTCGGCATCATCGAGATGACGCGCAAACGCACGCGCGAAAGCCTGCGCCAGCTGATGTGCGAACCCTGCCCGTGCTGCCAGGGGCGGGGTTACGTCAAAACCGTAGAAACCATCACCTACGAACTGTTCCGCGACCTGATGCGCGAAGCGCGCGACTTCACCCCGAAAACGATGACCATCGTCGCCGGGCTGGAGCTGATTGACTTCATCCGCGAGGAAGAATCGCTGACCTTCTCCGACCTGCAGGCGCTGCTGAAAATCCCGATACGGCTACAGGTGGATTCCGCCTACCGCCACGGCCAGTACGACATCGCGCTGGGGTAAGCGCGCCCGCCCATCGCCGTATCCGTGGCATTAAGTGAATCAGGCGAGTACCGCCTGCATCGCCGTGAAATAGCGCTGCAACGCCGCTTCGTCAAAACCGGCGCCGTAAGCGAGAAAGGGCGGGTTGAGCGTGTCGCTGCCGCCGTATTGCGCGAGATGGTTGCCGAGCAGGCGCAGACCGCCGCCCGCTTCATGCAGGAGGATGTCGCCGGCGGCAATGTCCCATTGGCTGGTAGTCGGGGCGAGTTTGGGATAGAGGTCGGCATCGCCTTCGGCAATGGCGCAGAATTTGAGGGCGCTGCCGCGGCAGATGTGGCGGTAATCGCCGAAATTGTCGCTGAGATACGCGCGCATCCGTTGGCCCAGTCCGGGGCGGGCGGTGATGATGGTCGGCGGTGTCACTGCGGGGCGGCATTGCAGGCGGCGGGTGTTGCCGCGCGCGTCGGTTTGGTAGGCGCCCTGTCCGTGCAGCGCGTACCAGTAGTCGCCGCTGACCGGGGCGTAGATGAAGCCGAGTGTTGGCCGCCCTTGCCGGATGCGGGCAATGGCGATGCAGAACTGACCGGTGTTTTCGATAAATTCGCGTGTGCCGTCAATGGGGTCAATCAGCCAGTAATTGTCCGGCGGGTTGTGGTGCACGGCGGCGTCGGATTCTTCGCTCAGACAGGGCAGATCAACGATGCGCGGCAGTTCGCGCACGAGGAGTTCATGCGCGGCGAGGTCGGCGGCGGTGAGCGGGGTGTGATTGCTTTTTTGCTGGATGTGGTAGCGCTCTGGCTGCCCGTAAAACGACAAAATCGCTGCCCCGGTTTTTTGTCCGAGGGCAGCGATTGCGCTGATGAGTTGTTGCGCGTCCGCGCTCAACAGGTGCCGGTCAGGCACTTTTTTTGGTGTCGAGTTTTTCGGTGATACGCGCTGCTTTGCCTTCGAGGCCGCGCAGGTAGTAGAGTTTGGCGCGACGCACGTCGCCACGGCGCTTGACGGTGATGGAGTCCACCAGCGGGCTGTGCGTCTGGAAAACGCGCTCTACGCCTTCGCCGTGGGAGATTTTGCGCACGGTGAAGGATGAGCCGATGCCACGGTTGCGCTTGGCAATGCAGACGCCTTCAAAGGCCTGCAAGCGTTCGCGGTTGCCTTCGCGGACTTTGACCTGGACGACCAAAGTGTCGCCGGGGTTGAAGTTCGGCAGGTTTTGTTTGAATTGTTCCTGTTCCAGGGTGTCAATGATGTTGCTCATGACGGCTCTCCAAGATGCTGTTCGGTTAGAAATTCGTTGAGTAGTTTTTGCTGCGCGTCACTGAGCTCAAGTTGGTTGAGAATGTCGGGACGATGCAAAAAAGTTCTGCCCAACGCCTGTTTCATGCGCCACCGTTCGATAAGCGCGTGATTGCCGCTGAGCAGAATTTCAGGGGCGCGGATTTTAGCAGTATTTTCCGGGCGTGTATAGTGCGGGTGGTCCAGCAGTTGGTGGTGAAACGAGTCTTCCGTGGCGGAGGCAACGTCGCCCAGTATGCCGGGGATGAGCCGCAGCACGGCGTCAATGATGATGGCAGCGGCGATTTCGCCGCCGGAGAGGACGAAGTCGCCAATGGAGATTTCGGCGTCAATGTGTTCGTCAATGAAGCGCTGGTCGATGCCTTCGTAGCGGCCGCACCACAGGGCGATGCGCGGTTTGCGCGCGAGTTCGGCGGCGAGTTCATGGTTGAAGGTCGCGCCTTGCGGACTGAGGTAGATGTGCAGCGGTTTGTCGCCGTCGGCATTGACCGCGGCAGCGGTGCGCACCAGCGGTTCGTATTGCATTACCATGCCGGGGCCGCCGCCAAAGGGGCGGTCATCAACGCGCTGGTGTCGGTCTTCGCTGTAGTCGCGTGGGTTCCAGTAGTGCAAACGGGCAGGTGCGTCGGCTTTGCCGAGCGCACGCCCGACCACGCCCTGTTCAAACCAGTGGCGCACGAGATCGGGGAAGATGCTGATGATGTCAATGCGCACGGGTTATTCGCGGTCGTCTGCGCTGACCTGCGACCATTCGCTTTCCCAGTCCACACGCATCACGCCGTTTTCGAGGTCAATCGCTTCAACGTAACGCGGCTGGACAAAGGGAATGAGGATTTCGGCGCCGTTGTCGTCTTTGACAATGAGGATGTCGTTCGCGCCGGTTTCAAAGAGTTCGGCAACGTGACCGAGGGTTATGCCCTGCCGGTTTTCCACGCGCAGGCCGATGAGATCCGCCCAGTAGTATTCGCCGTCCCGCACTGCGGGCAGTTGGTCGCGGCTGATGTAGAGGGTGTAACCGCCAAGTGCCAGCGCCTGATCGCGGTCGTTGATACCGGCGAAAGCGGCAACCATGCCTTTGCCGGAATGTTGTCCGCGCAGCAGTTGCAGCGCGATGTCCGGGCGTCCGTGCTGGCGCGCGGTGAATTGGCGGTACTGAAAAAGCGATTCGCGGGGGCGACAGTCCGAATGGACTTTCACCTGCCCGCGAATGCCGTGTACGCCCACGATCCGGCCGACGATGATGTCAGCGCTGCCGTCGGCCATGTATTCAGGCCTGTTGCTGGTATTGTTTGACCAGACTTTTGACGCGATCGCTGGCCTGTCCGCCGACGCCAACCCAGTAGTTGTAACGGTCAAGCGCGATGCGCAGCGTTTCTTCCTGTCCTTTGGCGATGGGGTTAAAGAAGCCGAGGCGCTCAATGAAACGTCCGTCACGCGCGTTGCGGCTGTTGGTGGCAACGATGTGATAGAAGGGACGTTTTTTTGAACCGCCACGGGCGAGTCGAATGGCTAACATGGTTTTTCCTCTCAAAATTGGGGATGTGAAAAGACGGCGTATTGTACGGATTTGACGTTAAAAGGGAAGCGGAAATGTACGGCTGGCAAACGGCGGGCAAGAAAAAAGCACCTTGCGGTGCTTTTTTCGGAATACGTTCGGCGATTGCTTACTTGTATTGTTTACCACGGAAAGAGCGGTTGATTTTTTCGCTGTTTTCCTGGGCTTGCTGACGAGCCAGCATGGCATTTTCGTTAGCTTGCATCGCGATGGATTTGACTTCAGCGATGTCGGCGCGCAGGGCGGCGATTTCAGCGTTTTCGTCAACTTTCGGTTGGCTGGCGCAACCAGCAGCAATCAGCATAACAGCAGCTACGGAAGCAAATTTCAAAGATTTCATATGAACTCCTAAAGTTGTTAGCGTCAAAAATGACAGGCGCTAATATACACAAACTTTAACTTTGCGTACAAACCTTCGCAGTTAAATTTTTCTTAACGCCGGGATGCACCAACGCGCCAACATCGCCGCCAAGCCGCGCCGTTTCGCGAATAAGACTTGAGGATACAAAGGAATAGCGATCAGCGGTGATGAGGAAAACCGTTTCTGCCTGTGGCAACAGGTGATGATTCATGCCGGAAAGCTGGTGTTCATACTCATAATCGGCGACGCTGCGGATGCCGCGCACGATAATCGTCGCACCGTAGTGGCGGCAGGTTTCCACCAACAGGCCGTCGAAGGCGACCGGCACAATCTCGCAGCC
Organism: uncultured Cardiobacterium sp.; assembly: GCF_938028185.1. Lineage (GTDB taxonomy): Bacteria > Pseudomonadota > Gammaproteobacteria > Cardiobacteriales > Cardiobacteriaceae > Cardiobacterium. The sequence continues at coordinate 4,961 of NZ_CALJAH010000033.1, forward strand.
ATTGACAATATCGGCGCAGACCATGCGCACCATCGCCAGCCGCTCGTCAATATCAAACAGCGTCTGCTTGTGATGGCCGCGCGCGACGGCGACGTAGAGGCGGTCGCACAGCGCCCCGGCGCGGCGGATGATGTCCTCATGGCCGCGTGTGATCGGGTCGAACGTCCCCGGATAAATGGCAATGCGCGTCATGCGGCGGCCTCGTCGGCATAATCGCGGCGCAGCAGGCCGAAGAAAACGCGTCCCGCCCTGCCCTGCCGGTGCCAAACCCAGCCGGGCGGCACGTGCAAATCCCCATGCGGGAATGGCATTTCCAGATACACCTTGCCCTGTTCCTTCAGCCACCGCTCATTAACAAAATGCGCAACCGCCTGCGCGTGCAACCCGGCAGCAAACGGCGGATCGAGAAAAATCAGGTCATAACGCGCAGCGGACGGCGACAACAGAAACACATCACCCGCTTGCACCCGCGCGTGCGCCTCATGCCATTCGGCGAGCAGGGCGCGCAGGCGGGCGACGCCATCGGTGTCATTGTCGGCAAACAGCACGCTGGCCGCACCACGCGACAACGCCTCCAGCCCCAGCGCGCCGCTGCCGGCGAAAGCATCCAGCACGTGCGCGCCCGCAATTTCCCATTGCAACCAGTTAAACAGCGTCTCGCGCACCCGGTCGGGACTGGGGCGCAGTCCGTCACGGTCGGGAATCATGATGCGCCGCCCGCGATGCTTGCCGCCGATAATGCGGATTTTGTGCGCGGCGGTGGGAATGGCTGGCTTCATTGTGCACGCTCCATGCCGAAAACCAGCCCGACCGCGTCAGGATAACCGCCCTGCATCGCCTTTTTCATCGCGGTCAGCGCGCCCGTCTTGTCCACCGCCATGCCCCAGCCATTGAGCCGACGCAAGCCCAGCAAATAATCAACCGCCGTCTGCGCATCAGGATTATTCGCCGCCTGCGCCTGCAACGTGGCAAACAGCGCGTTGCCCTTTTCCGTCTCGCCAATAGCGTAATAAAGCCCCGCCAAACGCGACTGATTGAACGGATTGGGATGCTGCGCAACAGAAGCCTCCAAAACCGCACGCCTTTCCGCCTTGTCCCGGAATCTGGCGAGCGCCGCCGCATCCGCATTCAGCGCGACTGCATCACGGAAATGCCGCTCCGCCGCCGCGCGATGTTCGGCTTCCCGCGCAGAATCAAATATTGCCAACAAAAAATCCCCGTCTGCCAACCCCAAATGCGCCAGCAACGGCGTCTCCGGCATCAGCCCCTCAAACACCGCGTGATTATCGCTATAGCTGTCCGCTTCATTCCGCACCGCCCAAGCCTGCCCGTAACGTGCGGCGGCATAACCGGCATTCGCCGCCTGTTTGAAATAACCGCGCATGAATTGTTGCGCACCCATCAGCGACAACGCATCCGGCACCTGAACATCCGGCGCGGTCGCGCCATTCGCCTTCATCTTGCCGATCGCAAAACGGACAGAACCCTCATCAAAATACCCCGCATACACATTCCCCGCCTGATACAAATAGCGCGGGTCCTTGCTTTGGTCATAAGCGCGCTGACACGCTTCGGCGTCAGCGTTTACCGCCGCAACATCCGCATAGACCGGATGAAAATAGCGGAATACCACCGCTGGCGGACGCTGCGGGTCGAGAAACGACGCACCCGCCAAATCACAACGCCGGGCGTCATCATCCGCCGCCTGCGCTGCTGCGGCGAGCAGAAGCAGCGGCAGGAAAAAGCCTTTTTTCATAACTCTCCTCCGGGAAAAACACGCGGCGCAGCTTATCATGGCGGCTACAGAAAATACGTTTTCTGCGAACAGCAAAGTATCATCTTGCATTTCAACAGATTAACGCTACCGGGATGCTGCTGCCCCGCTCCGGACGGCGTTGACGCAACCCGCATGGGGTTCTGAACAGACGCACCGGATGAACCCTGCCAACAACCACCCTTGAAACCGCGACCGTCAGCGCCATATCCGCTACATTCCATTAATAAAGGAGCATCCGATGACCATACCCGTCCTGAACCGCATCAACGAACTGGCGCACATCGCCAAAAGCCGCCCCCTCACCGCCGAAGAAACCGCCGAACGCGACCAGCTGCGGCGCGAATACCTTGCCGCCATCCGCGGCCAGGTGGACGGGCACCTGCTCGCTACCCGCATCGTCGATAGCGACGGCAACGACGTTACCCCGCAAAAACTGCGCGAGGCACAGGAAGCGCAGCACAACCCGCACTGATTATGCCCATCCGCCCCGCCCGCGCCGAAGACGCTGCCGCTCTCGCCCCCATCATCCTGCCCGTGCTGGAAGCGATGGAGCTGCCCTTCCTCGCCCGTCACGGTCTGGAAACCACGCGCACCCTGCTCGCCAGCGCCATCGCCCATCCCGGCTACCGCTACGGCTACGCGCGCGGTATCGTCCACATCAGCGATGGCCGCATCACCGGCGTCGCCTTCGGCTACCCCAGCGAAGACGAAGCGCAGATTGACCAGCCCTTCAGCGTCGTGCTGCAACAGCACCGCCTTGACCCGGCGCACCGCCTCTTTACCGACCTCGAAGCCTTCCCGGACGAGTGGTATCTCGATACCCTCGCCGTCGCGCCGCAACAACGCGGGCGTGGTATCGGCGCGGCGCTGTTGCACGCCCTGCCCGAAGTGGCGCTGGCGAGCGGCAAAAACCGCATCGGCCTCAACGTGGACGAAACCAACCCCGGCGCGCGCCGCCTCTACAGCCGCCTCGGCTACCAGACCGTCGGCACGCGGCAACTAAGCGGACACCGCTACGAACATATGCAGAAAACATTGAATCATCGCAAACATTGAACGGAAGCCGCCCCCAAAGGGCGGTTTTTTCACAATCCGTTTGAAATACAAGCGGGAAGTGTATACTTGCGCCCCAATTTTGCCCGCAAAGAGAACCGAACAATGCGACTGATTACCCTGATTTCCCTCACCCTTTTCAACGGCATCGCCCTCGCACAAAACATCCCGCCCGCGCCGGTGCGCGAAACTGCCACCCCGGACGCCCGCCTGCCCGACAGCGCCGAACACGCCGTCGAAGACAAAAACCAGGCACAAAAACAACAGGCGCAAGTCATGCACGTCACCGAAGCCGAACTGCTCGCTGACCCGGCGCTGCTCGCCAACGCCCTAGACAGCGCCATCATCAACGGCGACGCCGATGCCGTCGCCATGCTGCTGCCCATCTACAAAAAACTGCCCGCCGACAAACAGGACAAAATGCTGCTGCGCTTTGGCGAAGCAATGAAAGCGCGCGCCGACGGCGACCTCAACCTCGCCATCGCCCGCCTGCGCGAAATGATTGCCGAAGACCCCAGCCTGCAACCGGTGCGCCTGCATCTGGCGATGGCCTTGCTCGCCGACCACCAGGACGAAGCGGCACGCGGCCAGCTCGAAAAACTGCGCTCGGACAACCTGCCCGAAGACATCCGCAACATCGTCAACCAGGCGCTGGAAACCCTGCGCGAACGCCGCAGCTGGACATTTAACGCCAGCGGCTACTACCGCCACGACCGCAACATCAACGACGCGCCGCGCCAACGCGAGCGACAAGTCGGCAACGGCAAATGGACCTTCCCCGCGCCGAAAAACGCGCACGGCGTGCATCTCGACGTCTCCGCCGAACGCCGCATCCCCATCAAAAACGGCTTTTACGGCCAGGTAGAAGCGGGCGTCGTCACCGACTGGTTCTGGGACGCGCACAAATACGACGATTTCCGCCTGCGCGCCGGCGCGGGTGTCGGCTGGCAAAACTCGCGCTGGGACATCAGCCTCACCCCGTTCATCCAGCGCCGCATCTACGCCAGCAAAGGCTATTCCACCAACCTCGGCGTGGACGGCAACGTCTCCTACTGGATTACCCCGCGCTGGCGCATCAGCAGCGCGGTGCAGGGAATGCACAAACACCACGACAGCCGCAAATGGCTCAACGGCAACCAGTACTACGGCAGCCTCAACCTCCTCTTTGCACCGAACGCACGCCAATACTGGTTTGCGGGCGCGAACGCGATGCGCAGCCAGGCGCTGGACAGCTCGGACGCCTTCAAACGCTACGGCCTCAGCGCCGGCTGGGGACAAGAGTGGGGCTGGGGGATGTCCACCCGCCTGAGCGGCAACATCGCCTACCGCACATACGACGGCAAGGACTTCTTCGGCATTGAACGCAAAGACCACGAATACGGCGCGACGCTCAGCCTCTGGAATCGCAACTTCTACTTCTGGGGCATCACCCCGCGCCTGACCTTCACCTGGGACAAAACGCGCAGCAACCACTTCTATTACGACAACCACAACGCGGATGTCTATTTGGAGTTTAGCAAGTCGTTTTGATAAGAGGAAAATAACATATTTAGTATCTATGTACTTTCTTGAATCAGATTTAATTAAAGAATAAAATTTGAATTAGTGAGAAAGTAATTAAAAATTGCAGCAATTTTAGTGCAATAATTGATTTTTAAAATAGAAGGAAATTTGATTTATGTATAGTCAATTAGCTATCATCCATGAGTTTGTAAAATTAACACACTCAAATAATGCGACAATCAAATTTAGAGATAATATATTGGATTTGAATGATAAAAAAGTCAGAGAAACAGTTGATTCAGCATTGAATGCTATTGGTACAGAAGACAATCGTATTATGAGAGGGATATTTTTAGATAATGGCAGAGAAGGTAATTTTCCTAGGAATAGTATTATTTTATTTGAGACACTTGCCAAAAATAATAATATTATATCTAGCCAAGAGGTAGAGAATGAATTTATTAATTTGACAAAAATAGCCACAGAAGAAATAAAATCAGAATCTATAAAACCAATATCATCAAAAATGTCTACAGGCGGTTATTTGTTATTT
>NZ_CALJAH010000034.1 GCF_938028185.1 uncultured Cardiobacterium sp.
TATTTATTAAATTCATATAATTTCATATATTGCATTTTATTTCACTCCGTTTGGCAAATTGAGACTTGCACAAACACAACAATACAAGTGCTGAAAAAGACAAAGGAAATTCTTGATTTTCGTCTTTTCGCATTTTGACCTCACCGCTGCTTTGGCAGCACCTCACCCACAGGGGAAACGAACCCCTGCCGGGACTGTTCTCCCCTGTTTCTTCTTTACATTAACCCAGGAGCAGAATATGTCCCTTACCGCATCCGAAATCCGCGATCTCGCCAATCGTCAGTGGAGTGTCCTTCCGGGCACTCAAAGCGATAGCGTCAGCGATTTATGCGTTCTCGAATCTGGCGCAGGCTTTTACGTCGGTCGTGTTGAGTTCATGCCAGGTGGCTATGAACTTCCCTACTGCCGCGAAAGCGGGTATTACCCTTCCCGCGAAAAGGCAGAAAGCGCGCTTGAATTTCTGCGCGAACTCGAACACGGGCCGGAATAACCTGCCGCGCCTTCTCAATTCCTGATGCAGCCCGCTGCATCGCCTCCCACAGGGGAACACTTCCCCTGTGGCGGTGTTCCCCTTTTCTTTCAAGCAAACGGAGAACACCATGAATTCCCGTACTTATATGCTCCACACCGATCCCGGCCACGGCTGGCTGGAAGTGCCAATGACAGAATTGCGCCGTCTCGGCATTGCCTGGAGCATTTCCTCATGTTCATACCGCTATGGCGGTATCGCATACCTCGAAGAAGACTGCGATGCGCCGCGCTTCGTTGAGGCTCTACGTGCGCAAGGCATCGAAGTCAAATTCGTGCCGCGCTACCAGGAGGTAACACCCATCCGGCGCTACCCTCATTACTGGTGCGAGGCCATGACCGGCTGATGCCGCATCACCACATTTCACTTCAACCCCACGGGGAATACTGTCCCGTGGCGGTGTTCCCCTTTTTCTTTCAAACAAACGGAGAACACCTATGGAATCTTGTTTTATCGGGTTATACTGGAGTAAAACCAATCCGGGAATAACCATGTCAACCACAATCCTCACCATCCGCAAAAGCGGCAATGCCAGCATTGTTTCCCTGCCCAAGCTGCTGCTGGAACAACTCGGCGTCGGCATTGGCGACAGCTTCAATGCCACCCTTCAGGACGGCAAAATTATCCTTGAGCCGTCCAAAGCGGAGGAACTGACGCTGGAGCAAATACTGGAAGGGATTACACCAGAGACTTACCAGACGGCAGAAGACCAAGACTGGATGCATATGCGTCCGGTCGGGAAGGAATTGCTATGAGCCGCTATATTCCGGAACGGGGTGACATCATCTACATTGACTTCGACCCGGCCAGCGGACGCGAAATCCAGAAGCGCCGTCCGGCTTTGGTGGTCAGCTCGCAACTGCTCTCCCGACAGACCGGCTTTGCCCTGGTTTGCCCAATTACGTCCACCCGTCGCGGCAACAATGCGGAGGTGGATATTGATGGCGAAATCATCAGCGGTGTGGCCATTTCCATCCAGCTCAAATCCCTGGATTATCGCGAGCGCAAAGCCGAGTTTGTCGAAAAGGCAGATCAGGCGACTGTCGCCAGAATGAGTATGCTGCTGCAAAAGCTCGTTGCCATCTGATTCGTTAACCTGAACACACCGTAGCGTCCGCTACGGTTTTCTTCATCGCGGCCTTGCCGCCCAACCCCGTGGGGAACCCTTCCCCGCCGGGGTGGTGTTCCCCTTTTCTTTTCCCTGAACTGGAGAACACCATGAATCCCAATATTTCTGGCGCTGCTTCGCCTAATATCGCTGCGTCCCCCTATGGCGACGTGACCCGCGCCGATGTTGCAGACCTGCTCGGCGCCGCTCGCCTCGCTGCCTTGCGCGCAAACAGCAAGCATTGCCACCAAAACGGCCATGACCCGCAACCGGTCGTGCATCTCTATCTACCCGGCAGCAGTCACCAGTGGCTGCTCACCGAAATCCACACCGAGGATGATGTCGCCTTTGGCCTCTGTGACCTCGGCGCCGGATTCCCGGAGCTTGGCTATGTTGATTTGCGCGAAGTGCTGGCGGCAGCCGCTTCGGTGAATGCGGAACTGCGCTGCAATCTGGCCTTCCGTGCGATTGCACCGCTGTCCGAATATGCCGAACAGGCACGCCGCGCACAGCGCATTGTCCTCTCCTGGCAAGGTGCGCCTTCGCCCTGGCCGGATGCAGAGGACGCCGCTACGGCAAGCCCTGTACCAGCAGGCGCAAATACGGCTGCTCCTGATGCGGCCACCGACGTGTCCATTGCTGATGCAGTGATGTGCAATACGGCCATTGCGGATGCAGGCGTCGACGCACCAATCGCTGATGCAGACAAAACGGACGACGGCGACGTCATGCCGCTGGCCCAGTTCCTTGCCGAGTTCGGCGAGCCGCTGATGGCGCAAATTAACCGGCAAACCCCGGTGGTCTATGACGGCCGGCACGACAACTGGCAGGACGACGTCCTCGCCGGGCTGAAACGGCAGCCGTTCCCCGCGCAGAAACACCGCATCCACGCCTGCTACGCCGGACTGGTCACGCACGGCCTGCCAGCGGTATTCCTCAATGGCGAAATGGGCACCGGCAAAACCCTGATGGGCGTCTGCGTTTCGGCGCTGATGCAGCACGAATGCTCGCGCAAGCCCGTCCTCGTTATCTCGCCGCCGCACCTTGTTTACAAATGGCGCCGCGAAATCCTCGACACCGTGCCGCAGGCAATGGTGCATGTCGTCAACGGCAGCAATGCCATCGGCGAACTGATCCGCTTCCGCCGTGCCTTGGTGGAAGGACGGCTTGACCCGAAACGGGTGCATTACCTCATCTTTGGCCGGGTGCGGATGCGCATGGGCTTCTACTGGCGACCCGCTTGCTGGAAGCGTCCCTACCGCTTCACCATGACCAATGACAAGGGCGAGCGAACCGTCGGCAGCTACGATGCCGTTGCCTGCCCTGGCTGCGGAGCATACCAGCGCAACAGCGCCGACGAACCGATACTGGCCACCCCGGAATGGGGAACGGAGCAGCGCAAAAGCTGCCAGCAATGCCAGCAGCCGCTGTGGACGATGCGTCACCGCGAAAGCGAAGACGAAACGGCGGAGCGCAAGCTGCGCAAATTCCTCCTGCAACTGCCCGGTATTGGCAAAGTGAGCGCCGACCGCCTGATTGACACCTTCGGCGTTGAGATGCTGAGCCGCATCATCGACGACAACGTGCAGGATTTCGTGAACCTCTGCGACAGCGAAGGCAACTTCGTTTTCAAGGACAAACACGCGGCCGCGCTGGAAAAAACGCTGGGACGGCTGGAATTCGCGCTGCGCATGATCAGCTACCAGCCGAGCGAATACGTCAAACGCTACTTCCCGCGCAAAGCCTTCAGCCTGGCACTCATCGACGAGGCGCACGAGTACAAAAATGCCGGTTCCGCCCAGGGGCAGGCAATGGCCGTGCTCTGCAACGAAGCCGAGAAGGTGCTTTGCCTCACTGGCACGCTGATGGGCGGTTACGCCTCCGACCTGTTTTACCTGCTGTTCCGGGCAATGCCCGGGGTGATGGTGCAGATGGGCTACGGTGCCAACCGGCACAACTCCTTCGCCGCCGCCGAAACCCGCTTCATGCGCCAGCACGGCTGCCTAATAGACGTCTTCAGCTACAGCGGCGACCAAAGCGAATCCTTCCAGACCGCACGCGGCAAAAAGACCACGCTGCACGTGAAGAAGGCACCGGGATTCGGGCCAATGGGCATTGCGCAGTTCATCCTGCCGCACACCGTCTTCATGCGCCTGACCGACCTGGGCGAAGGCATCCTGCCGGCATACAACGAAGAAACGCGGATGGTGATGATGAGCGGCGCCATGCTGCAACACTACCGCGTGCTGAAACTGAAGCTGACTGCCGCCCTCGAAGCCGCGCTGGCACACCGCGACAACCGCCTCACCGGGGTGGTCATCAACGCGCTCTTGCGCTGGCCGGATACCTGCTTCCGTGCGGAGCAGGTGACCCATCCGGGTGAACGCAGCATCATCCTCGCCGAAGCCCCGTCACTGTGCGACGACGACACGCCCACGCCAAAAGAGCAAGACATCCTTGACGTTTGCCTGCAAGAAGAACGGCTGGG
>NZ_CALJAH010000035.1 GCF_938028185.1 uncultured Cardiobacterium sp.
GTCGTCGATTTGGGTAAAGGCGGCGTCCAGCAGGGCATTCAGCGGTCGCCCTTTGGCGTGTTCGCGGGTCAGCCATTCGAGCAGGGCGGCGGCGCCGTTCGCTTCCATCGTCGCCAGCGTCAGCGTCATGTCCAGACGGGCGGCGTGTTCCGGTGGCAGGGTTTTGCCGGTGAAGGCGAGGCCGTCCAGTTCGGGCAGGATTTCCGCGTAGGCGTGGTAGTTACTGGATGGCATGGTCGCCCTCCTTCTCGCTACGGGCGAGCAGTTCAGCCAGGGCAGTGAGGCGCTGTCCGTCTTCGTCGATGTCGCGGGCGGCCTCATTCAGCAGGGCGATGAGTGAACGCCCTTCATTGTGGCCGTGTACCAGCCATTGCAGCAGAGCCGATGCCCCGTTGATTTCAGCAAAGCCAAAGGCAAGGGTTGTGCGCAGTTCGCGGCGGGTGGCGTCGTCCTTCACGTGCGCCCACGATTCGCCCGCCCCTTCGAGCAGGGGCAGGATTTCGGTGTGATCGCGGTATTTCATCGCCCCGTCTCCTTCGCCCAGGCGATGTGTTTGCGGATGGTCGCCAGTTCGGCCAGGACGTTGCCCGCCAGGATGGAAAAGGTAGCGAGCGCCCGCGCTACGTCATTTGCTGGCGTGTTTTGCTGGTAGGGCTTGAGTTGCTGCCAGTCTTCGGCCATGCGAGCGAAGGTTTCGAGCAGGTCGGTGAGGTTGTCGTTGGCGCACTCCGCACAGCTTTCCAGGTAGGTGAGATCGCGCGTGGGGAAGGTGTTGGTTTTCTCTTGCGAGTGGTAGTAGCTGCGGATAGCGGCGAGGGTTTCGGCGTTTTCCAGCAGGGAAGCGAGGCCGTTGTAGCGGCGGGTTTGGATGGTCATGGTTGCACCTCGTTGGTGTTGGCCGCGCTTTGGCTGCTAGTCCAAATGGCGGCGTGGTGACGGGGGTTAGCAGACCGGCCAACGAAACCGGCAGGCGCGAACGCCTCCCCCGCCCCCACTCCATCGGGTGCGGTTTTCGGGCATAAAAATGCCGTCTTGCGACGGTTTGCCCGTCGTTGGTTCAGCCTGCTAAAGCTGGCCGCTGATGTTGCAGCGGCGCGGCAATGTTGCCCGGTGGGGGCGGTGGTGTCAAGTGGGACGATACGGGCAAAGGGGGTCTCGTTTTGAAACTCCCTTGCCGGGGCCGCGATATTCCAGGATTTTCCCGGTTTTGGCGTGGCGTTCATTGCAGCGCCTCCGTGTAGTAGCGCAGGCGGATGGACGCGGCCATGCCTTGTAGGTGTACCTTGCGTTCGTGGTAGGGCTTGCCGTGCGCGATGAGGGCGGCGTTGGCGGCTTCCAGGCGGATGAGCATTCGCAGCGCGGGCGCGGGCAGGTTGTCGCGCGGGAGCGCTTCCCGCCTGCCCGTCAGAGCTTCATTGCACAAGAGCGCCTCGTTGCTGAAGTGATACGCTTTGGTTTCTTTGCCTGCCGCTGCCCGCGTGGTTTGCAGGATTTCCGCCATGACTTGCGCACCGATTTTGCTTTCTGCCCGTGCCGCCTGCCATGCGGGGCGTTCGGTCAGTAGCCGCCTGATGGTCTGGTCGCACCAAACTTCAAACTCAATGCTTATCCAGCGGGCAAAGCAAACCATGAGGTCAGGATGCAGCCATGTGCCGCCGTACTTGCCGCGCCGTGTCTTGATGAATGCCGGATAGCGTTTGGCGAGGCTTTTTAAATCCCTTGAATCCAAGGGATTTAGAACGGGCAATGTTTCGCCATTGTTCGCCTGTTTTTCCAATGCCATGAGATAGTCTTGCGTGCGCTTCAGGGCAAAGAAGTTATCCAGCCGCTTGCCGTGGGCTTCAGCAATTTCGGTGGCGTTAAACCACGCATCGCGGTTGGCGTGCAGGTCGATGCCTTCCCATTTCGGCGTGATAGCGTTCATTGCGCCCTCCGTGCCTTCCTGGCCGCATAGACGTCGCAGATGTATTGCCGGTCGGCATACCTGGCGATAACGTCCGGGGAAAGGGAATAGCGGGCATAGCGGGCGATTCTGCCGTCGCGGGTGTGCGATTCTTCGGGGGTGGTGATTACCGGCCAGCCATAGCGGCGCAGGTCAAAAATGGTGCGCGGGATATTGACGGTTGAAAGCCGGTCATAGGCTTCCCTTTGGGTGATGGTCTGCCCATCGAGCAGGCGGGCGAGCGTTTCAGCCGTTACGCTGTCCTTCTTGCGCGGGAAGGTTGGGGTATAATCAGCGCCACCTCGTAGATTGATGCCGCCCTTCGGGGCGGCTTTTTTCGTACTCATTGCTGGCCTCCATTGGCTTGCGCTTGCAGCCAGTCGAGGATTTCCCCGTACACAAAGAAGGTCGCCTGCTTCATGTCGGGATAGCGGCGAGGGGCGGGAAACTTGCCCGCCTTGATGAGGCGGCGGATGGTCATTTCGGATAGGCCGGTGATTCCTCTGCGGCTGCCTTTGCTGGCAATATCGGCCATTCGCAGATGCGCTTCGCGGGGAAGCGCAGTTAGGTGTGTTTGCATAACAATCTCCAGTTAGTTGATGCGCATGGCTGCGCGGTGTGGAGAAGGTTATTTATGTTTGCTGGAATGTTGGGGAATATTCCCAAAATAAAAGGAATATTCCCGCAAAATGGCGCAGTTGTGCGGGTTAGCGGCTATTGCTTCAAGCGTTCTTCGCCTTCTTCAATGTATTTTTGCAGCGTCTTCGCGGATAGGGTTTGCATTTTCCATCCCAACGTTTCCGCATGGGCTTGGATGTCGCCAACAAGGTTTTCAGCTGTTTGTTTTTTACTCCATTGACGGTTTTTATTTCCTAAAATCATTTGTGCCATAACGGCGATGATTTCATTTTGCTTATTGGTGGTTTTTGAGCTTTCAGGTCGTTTGGGTGTATTGTTTTTAATCAAACTATCAAGATGTTCTTTTCTTACAACAAGGGTGACATTGTCTAAGTCGTCTAGGGTTTTGGGGTATTCATGCAGCCAAAATCCAGCAGAATAAAATTTTATTGTGTAATTTATTTGCGCCGTAAGGTAATCATCCCAAACTGCTTCTTCTGCGTCTTTTTGCGGCTCTTCCGGTGGTGGAATAAGCGTTGTAAACCTAGCAGGCTTAAAGTACCCGTCGC
>NZ_CALJAH010000036.1 GCF_938028185.1 uncultured Cardiobacterium sp.
TTTGTTTCCAGGGCATGGGTATCTCCGTGCAGGTGATACCGGGATGATGGATGTAAACGAGGTCTTTGGGCTGTTTTGTAAAGGAGGTCTTTGGGTTGTACCATCCCCGTCCCCTCCCCCGCAGGGGGAGGGGGGATGCGGTGTGGTTATAGCGGCTTTTCCCGCCAGAATTGTTTGATGGCGGCGGCGACGGCTTCGGGATGGTCCATGTGCAGGTGGTGGCCGCCGTCGAGTTTGGCGACGCGGATGTCCTGCGTCAGGCGGTAGCGTTCGGGCAGGTAATGCCAGTGCGCGGTGAAGCCGTCGTGGCCTTCGATCATGAGGACAGGCGCGGTGATGCGCGGGATGAATTCTTGTACTTGTTCTTCGGAGAGCATCATCGGTTGCCACACGGTGAGGCGTTTGTCGCTGATGAAGCGGTAGCCCTGCGCTTCTTTGATGAGGTTGCGGCGTACGAGGCGTTCGGCGCTTGCGGGGTGCATCGCGCCTGCCTTGATGCGCGCGGCGATGAGTGGCGCGAGGTCGTCGTAGTGGCGGGTGCTGCGCGGGTTCATGTAGTCCATCGTCAGCAGCCGTTCGCGCATCCGCTCCGGCAGGTCGTTGTGGTCGGAGACGTACGGCGTGCCGTAGCATTCGATGCAGACCAGGCGCGCGATGCGGTCATGGAAGGTACCGGCGAGCATACTGGCGACCGCCGCGCCGAGCGAGTGGCAGACGAAGTCGATTTTTTCGATGCCCAGCGTTTCGGCGGCGTACATGGCGTCGCGCATATGGTCGGTGAAGTGGTAGCCCGCGCCGAGCGGGCGGTGCGCGCTGCGGCCGTGTCCGGCAAATTCGAGGGCGATGAGCGAGGTGTTGTCGTCGATGAGGTGCGGCGCCAGCGGGGCGAAGCTGGCGGCGTTGTCGAGCCAGCCGTGCAGGGCGAGGACGATGTGTTCGCCGTCGCCCCAGCGCTGTCCGGCGAGGCGGATGTGGGGCAGGTCGATGCTGATTTCGCGGGGGGTCATGGGCATGGGTTGCTGATGTCGGCGTGGATGGTGTCGATGGCGGCGAGGGTGTCGTCGCTCAAGGTGATGTCGATGCTGGCGATGTTTTCCGCGAGCTGCTCCAGGGTGGTCGCGCCGATGATGTTGGCGGTGACGAACGGGCGGCTGTTCACAAACGCCAGCGCCATTTGTGTAAGCGACAGTCCGGCCTGTTCGGCGACTGCGGCGTAGCGCTCCACCGCAGCGAATGCCTGCGGCTTGGTGTAGCGGGTGAAGCGCTCAAAGCGGGCGATGCGCCACTCAGGTTGCCACGGTTTGCGACGGTATTTGCCGGTGAGCATTCCGAAGGCGAGCGGCGAGTAGGCGAGCAGGCCGATGTGTTCGCGCAATGACACTTCGGCGAGGCCGACTTCGTAGCTGCGGTTGAGCAGGTTGTAGGGGTTCTGGATGGAGACGGCGCGGGTGCGCTGGGCGTGTTCGCTTTCGCGCAGGTGTGCCATCACGCCCCAGGGGGTTTCGTTGGAAAGTCCATAGGCGCGGATTTTTCCGGCCTGGATGAGTTCGTCCAACGCGGCGACGGTTTCGGCGAGCGGGGTGAGGTCGGCAGGGTCGTCCAGCGCGCTCATGCCGAGGCGGCCAAAGTAATTGACGCGCCGCTCCGGCCAGTGCAACTGGTAGAGGTCGAGGTAATCGGTGTGCAGGCGGGCGAGCGAGGCATCGCAGGCGGCGTGAATCTGCGCGCGGGTGAAGCGCGAACCGCCGCGAATGTAGTCCTGACCGTCATTGCCGCGCGATGGCCCGGCGATTTTGCTGGCGAGGATGATGTCGTCGCGCCTGCCGCGCTGCTGCAACCAGCTGCCGATGTACTGCTCGGTGCGGGTGTAGGTTTCGCGCCCCGGCGGCACCGGGTACATCTCGGCGGTGTCGATGAAATTCACGCCGTGGGCGAGGGCGTAATCGAGCTGCGCGTGCGCGTCAGCTTCGCTGTTCTGCTCGCCAAAAGTCATGGTGCCGAGGCAGATGACGCTGACCTCAATGCCGGTCTGGCCAAGTTTGCGGTATTGCATGGGTACTCCTTAATCAAGAGCGCGCACCTTACCACCGCGCCGGAAAAGTGCAACGTGCCATATAAGAATCTCTCTTGTTTACGGCCTCAATGTGGCACGGGTATAGTGGCGCCCCCTATATTAACCAGCGAGGAAACCGTCATGGAATTTTTAAAAGCAAACGTCGATTACATCATTCTCGGCATACTGGGGCTGATGAGCCTGATCATGCTGTGGAAAGTATTGGAACGCTATATTTTCCTGGCGCGGGTGGATGTGCGCGATTACCCCAACATTCACGAACTCAATATCGCCCTGGAAAGAAACCAGACCCCCATCTATACCATCGGATCCAATGCGCCCTATGTCGGATTATTGGGAACCGTCACCGGGATTTTAATTACCTTCTACGATATGGGACAACACAGCGGCAATATTGATGCCGCACAAATCATGGTCGGCCTCGCGCTGGCATTAAAAGCGACCGCGCTCGGAATTCTCGTCGCTATCCCGTCAGTCATGTTTTACAACATCCTTTCACGCAAAGTCGATGTGCGCCGCGAAAAATGGCTGTCCTACCAAAAAGGGAATGCCTTATGAAAAAATTTGACCAAATAAACGTCATCCCCTTCATTGACATCATGCTGGTATTGCTCGCCATCATCCTGATGACCGCGACCTTTATCGCCCAGGGCAAAATAGACGTCAATCTGCCGACCTCAAAAGCGCCAACCAAACTGCATTCCAAAGATACCCTGAAACTGATTACCATCGACAAAGACGGCATCTATTACCTGAAAGATGGCGAAATCGTGGACGAAAAAATTGGCGTCAATGAGCTGGAAAAAATCATCGAAACCTGGCCGGAAAACCAGCGCGTAACCCTGAAAATCGACGCCAAGACCCCCTTCCAGCACTTCATCGAAGCACAAGAAATGCTGAAAGACAAAAAATTCCGCGTCGCCGTGCTGGCCGTGCCAGAGGAGAAATAACATGGCCGGATACAGCCGCGCACGCAGCGCGGCGGCATTTTGCCTCTCGCTCGCCGTCCACGCCGCCATCTTTGGCGGCAGTTGGTATATCTATAAAACCGGGCGCGCCGAACCCGTCATCGTCGAAAACGTCCTCGGCTGGGAATCCCTCGAATACCTCACCGAAGAAGAACACGCCCCGGCACCACCGCCCGCTCCCGAACTACCGCCGCCTCCGCCAGAGCCCGAACCGGAGCCAGAGCCGGAACCCGAACCCGTCGTCGAAGAAAAAGCCGCGCCGGTAGAAGTCAAAAAAGAACCGCCGCCTCCGCCGAAAAAAGAAAAACCCAAACCGAAAAAAGAAAAACCGAAAGAAAAACCCAAGCCGAAAGAAAAGCCCAAACCCAAAGAGCCGCCCAAACCCGAACCGCGCCGCGAAGCACCCGAACCGCAAATCCGCGAACGCCCGCCGATTACCCCGCCGCCGCGACCGGTCAATATTGCACCGCCCGCGGCCAACCATTACGGACAAATCCCGAACGCCAATGCTGCCAACAATGGCCGGGCGAATGGCGGCAGCCGCGACGGCGCACAAAGCGGAGCCAAAATCACCGAAAAAAACTACAACGCCGGATTGCAGGGCCGCATCGCCAGCACCGTACAAAAACGCAAAGGGCGCATCCGCGAACGCGGCACCGCAGTGGTTGCCTTCGACATCCAGGCCAGCGGCCAGTTCACCAACATCCGCATCGAACAAAGCTCCGGCGTACAGCGCATTGACGACCTCATCCTCGAATCAGTACGCAGCGTCGGCAGCTACGCGCCGCCGCCGGAAGGCCGCACCGTCGCCAAGCGCATCCCGCTGAACGTCAGATAATTCAAGAAATATCAGAGATAAACCATGAAACACGCACCCTTGGCAGCTGCCGTGCTGCTCGCCATTCCTGCCCTGGCACAAAACGGCGAAAGCGAAGACCTGCAAGCCATTAACGTCAAAAGCAGCGGCGACGATACCCGCACCGAAGACACGCGCAGCTACACCACTGCGGCGATGCGCACCACCACCGGCCTTGCCCTCGCGCCGCAGGAAACACCGCAATCCGTCAGCGTCGTCACCAAAACGCAGCTTGACGAGCGCGGTATTACCACCATGCACGACGCGCTGAAAACCACCACCGGCATCAACGTCATCCCCGATGCTGGACGCTGGCGCTACCAGTCGCGCGGCTTCTACGTGGACAAAATCGAAGAAGACGGCATCGCCAGCACCGTGCCGGACGCTGCGGGCAACCCTTACAACGATCCGCAGAGCATGAGCGATCTCGCCATTTTACGACCACATTGAAGTCGTGCGCGGCGCGACCGGACTCACCCAGTCCAACGGCGAGCCGGGCGGCACCATCAACGCGGTGCGCAAAAAACCGACCGCAGCGACGCAGGCCAGCGCCAGTCTGCAGGCCGACCGCTTCGGCAAGGTGTATGGCACTGGCGATCTCTCCGGTAGCCTCAACCAGGCGCAGACTCTGCGCGGTCGCGTCGTCGGCGTCGCTAGCCGCAACAAAAACTGGCGGAAAAAACACGCGGGTAACGACGGTACCCTCTACGGCGTACTGGAAACCGACCTTGGCGACAGCGCCACCTTCAGCCTCGGCGGAATGTACCAAAGCACGCAGGAAACGCCGGATTTCTACGGCGTACCGATGGGTCGCGGCTTCAATCTCAACCTGCCCACCAAGAGCTATCTTGGCGCCGACTGGAACCGCAAAAAATACAAAAAGGCGAATGTTTTTGCCGAACTCGATTACGCCATCAACGATAATTGAGATTTCAACAGCAAACTGAATTACGTTCACGCTGAATCCGATGAACAATTTGCCTTCATCAGCAATACCAGTGGCAAATTTACCGGTGTTGAAAAAAAATGGCGAACTGGCGGGTGCCAGCGAAAACATCCAGCGTTATAAAAATCGTGGCGACAACATCGCCTGGCAAAATACCCTCAGCGGTAAATTCAATGCCTTTGGTCAGCAACACGACCTGTTCTTTACCCACCATTCCAGTCGCGAAAAATCTGATTCACATAACGTTTGGAAAGACCACACTGCCCATCCCTACAACATCTACACCTTCGACTGGAAAACACTCACCAAACCCGATTGGACAAACAATAACAAAGATTACACCGACACCGGTCGGGTAATTACCACTCATGCGTTTTCCGCCGGCGCGAGAATTAACCCAACCGAACAATTACACATTCTCGCCGCCGCACGCTTCACCAACTGGCATTACGACTCGGAAAATCACAAAACGGGTAAAGACAGCAAATACAGCAAAAATATGCTCGTCCCCTATTTCGGCATTACCTACGACCTCACGCCGAAACATAGCCTCTATGCCAGCTATACCACTATCGACAAGCCGCAAACCGTGCGCGATATGAATAACCATTTGCTGAAACCGATAACCGGCACGAATTACGAAATCGGCTGGAAAGCAGACTGGTTCGGCAATGGCGAATTAAACAGCGCGCTCTCGATCTTCCGCATCGAACAAAAAAATCGTCCCTTTGATCTGGAAACGCGCAATAGCGCGGGCGAATGGGCATATCTGGCACAAGGAAAAATCCGCAGTCAGGGTATAGACGCGGAAATCTCCGGCAATCTCACGCCGGATTGGAAACTCTTTGCCGGATACACCTACAACACCAGCAAATATCTAAAAAACGAAGGCAGCCGCTATCCTTCCGGCACCAATTTCAGCAAACACACGCCGAAACACTTGGCGCGCCTTTACAGCAGTTACAACCTGCCATTCCATGACCACAAATGGACCATCAGCGGCGGCGTGCGTGCGCAAAGTGCAACGAATAGTTTGTGGAATGTTGGCCAGGGCGGTTACGCCTTGTGGGATTTGGGCGTGAAATATGATGTGAGCAAAGATTTGAGTGTGAGCCTGACAGGCAGTAACCTGGCAGACAAACGCTATTATGAAAATCACCGCGTCCGCACCATGGGCATTAACAATCTCTATGGCGAACCGCGCAATGTCATGCTGAAATTCGACTGGAAATTGCAATAATCTGTTGCCCACTGCGGCAAAACGCCGTTTACATACACGATTCCCGCTTTCGTGTATGTAAACGGCGTTTTGTATTGTTGATGGCTGCTCAATCAGGCCGGGGATGACGGCGGGCGGATAAAGGGATTTTCGCCGCTTTGAATCAGCGCGAAGGTGCGTGCCGGGGAGAAATGGTCGTCCGCGTCGCGGGTTTCAGGGCGCAGCATCCGTTGGGCGTTATGGAAGGTGTACCAGCCATGCGCGCCGCGCCCGATGCTGTCGTCCAGCGGGAAGGCGTCGTTGCCGTCCGCGCTGGCGGGCATATAGCCGACGGCGCCGTCATCAATGTAGATATGGTCGGGGTGGGCGTTGTGGCGCGGCATTTCGTCGCCGCAGGCGAGGAGGTACGGGCTGCGCAGCGCGCCGCCGACGCGGAGGACGGCGGCGGGGCTGGTGGCGCAGACGGCGAGGGCGGCGTCAAGGTCGCCGTGGATGTCGAGGGTAGCGTCGTCCAGGGTCAGGCTGTCAATGCGGGCGTTGCCGCTGATGGTGAGGTGCAGGCCGTCGCCGGGGTTGAGCGCGCCGTGCAGGGTGAGGTCGCCGTCAATGATGATATGGGCGGGCAGCGTGCCGCCGCTTTGGCGGCGGAACCAGTCGCTGTCGAGGATGCCGTTGTGGCTGAGTGCACCGTGGAAGGTGAGGGTGCCGTCCTCGGCGCGGGTTTCCGGGATGTGCGCGGGCAAGGCAGGGCGCTGGGCGAAACTGCGCAGGGTTTGGCGGATATGCTGGTGGATGCGCGCCGCTTTTTGTAGCAGGTATTTTTCGAGGGTGCCGGGGCGGTAGATTTTTTGGTTTTCGTCTTTGGCGACAAAGGTCAGGACGACCAGAAGGATGATGATGAAGGCGGCAAAGAGGTAGATGGGGATGTAGCGGCTGGTCATGGCGAGGCTCCGGGACTAATTTGCGTCGTCTTGCGCGAGGAAAATGGGGTAGAGGGTGATGAGCGCCCAAAGCAGGGCGAGCAGGCAGCAGCACAGGGGAGTGAGGGCGATGCCGAACATTATGATCGGGAGAAAGACGGTATCTGGCATATGTCGCTCAATGACGAATGTAATGAGGGTGAAAAGCAGGAAAACCGCGAGAATGATGGCAAAAACAGCCAGCAGGGTTATCAGCAGGGAAACACAAAAGCTGCGCCAGTAGTGGCGGTGGCCAATGTCGTGGTATGCCCGCCAGAGCGCGGGCGGTGCGAACATTGCAGCAAGACTGGGGCGGTCAAGGTAGCTGCGGTGGATGGCGGGCAGCAGCGCGAGCAGCGGCAGGGTCCAGGCGCAGGCGAGCCAGAATGAATGCTGGCCAAGCAATGGGTAGGGCAGGATAAGGAGGATGAGTCCCGCGAGATATTGCGTGAGTTCTGCCACGCCCAAGGTGCCGATGCCGACGGGGACAGGTTCGTCCGCTTCATCCGCATGGATGCGCGTGGCGCTGTCAATGATTTTGCAAAGGATTGGGGTAGCAGCAAGGACGGTCAGCAGGCTGAGGATGATGTTGTTCGTGAGGTTCAGCGAGTTCAGCCAGCAAACCAGTATGGCCAGCAGGGCGGTGCTGGTGAGGTAGAGGCGATTGCCGAATTTGAGCGTATAGGTGAGGGTGGCGCGGAAGGGATGGGGCATGGCGGGTGTTGGAATGGTTTGTTGGCTGGGGAACAAGGGGGTATGCCATTTTGCCCTCATCCCAACCCCTCTCCCTTTGGGAGAGGGGTTTTTTATTCAGGCGAGCAGCGTTTCCCGCTGGATGGTGTGGACGCAGTCGGGGCCGGTGGAGACGATGGCAACCGGGACGCCGAGGGCGTTTTCGAGGTAGCCGATGTAGGCACGTGCCTTTTCTGGCAGTTGGTCATAGTTGGTGATGCCCACGGTGCTGCTTTGCCAGCCGGGCAGGGTTTCATACACCGGTTGGCAGCGCGCCAGTTCGTCCGCGCCGACCGGGGCGATGTCGAGCCGTTCGCCGTCCATCTGGTAGGCGGTGCAGACTTTGATTTCCGCGAGTGCGTCAAGGACGTCCAGTTTGGTCAGGCACAGGCCGCTGATACTGGAGTTGTAGATGGCGCGGCGCAGCGCGGGCAGGTCTATCCAGCCGCAGCGGCGGGCGCGGCCGGTGGTGGCGCCGTATTCGTGCCCGGTTTCGGCGAGGTGTTTGCCGGTGGCGTCGGTCAGTTCGGTGGGGAAGGGGCCGCCGCCGACGCGGGTGGTGTAGGCTTTGGCGATGCCGAGGATGTAGTCAAGGTGGCGCGGGCCGACGCCGCTGCCGGTTGCCGCCCCGCCAGCGGCGGTGCTGGAGGAGGTGACGAACGGGTAGGTGCCGTGGTCGATGTCGAGCATCGCCCCTTGCGCGCCTTCAAAGATGATGTGTTCGCCTGCTTCGCGGTGGCGGTAGGCGGCCAGCGTCACGTCGGTGATGAGCGGGCGGACGCGGTCGGCGTAGGCGAGCCATTCGGCGGCGACGGCGTCGTAATCCACCGGGGCGGCGTGGTAGTAGTGTTCGAGCTGGAAGTTGTGGAAGTCCATCAGTTCGCGCAGGCGTTCGCGGAAGGTGTCCGGCTGCATCAGGTCGGCAAGGCGCAGGCCGCGTCGCGCGATTTTGTCTTCGTAGGCGGGACCGATGCCACGCCCGGTAGTACCGATTTTGTTGGCGCCGCGCGCGGCTTCGCGCGCCTGGTCGAGCGCGCTGTGGCTCGGGAGGATGAGAGCGCAGGCGGGCGAGATGTGCAGCCGCTCCATCACGGGCGCGCCGGCGGCTTCAAGCGCGGCGATTTCTTCAAAGAGGGCGCGCAGGCAGAGGACGACGCCGTTGCCGATGTAGCTTTCAACGCCTGCGTGCAGGATGCCGGCGGGGATGAGGTGCAGCACGGTTTTTTTGCCGTCGATGACGAGGGTGTGGCCGGCGTTGTGCCCGCCCTGGTAGCGCACGACCGCGCCTGCTTTTTCGGTGAGGAGGTCAACGATTTTGCCTTTGCCTTCGTCGCCCCATTGGGCGCCAATGACGACCAGGTTTGTACTCATGGGTGTTTCCTTGGTTAAGTGGTGGGAATGCGGTGATTTATACATACACCTGAGCGCTCAAGGTGTATGTAAATGGACGGGATGCGGGGATGTCTGCCGCTTATTTTAGGCAAAATCGCAGTGCAGCCGCCACCCGCCGCGTGCGCTGCGGGCGAACACCGGCCTGCCGTCATGAATCTCGTTCAGCCCATCCTTGTAATCGCTGGAGATTTTTTGCAGCCGCCGCCAAAATCCGTGCCAATGCCGCTTTGGCAACAGGACGGACAGTCGCCGATTTTGTGGGTGTGGCAATGCCCGTTGTCGTGGTGGATGGCTGCCGCTGCTGTACTGTAATAGTGCTCAATCGCATAGTATTGCGGGAACGGAAAGCGCTTGAGGCTATCAAGCGTCGGTGTATTTATGGACAAGACAGCCTTCGCTTTTTTTGTCAATTGGTGAATCTCAGCAAATATCCATTGGGATCCTGGATGAGAAATTCTATTTGTTCTTCCGCTATTCCTTCGACCAGATAGGTGCTTCTTGCAAGTTCCCGGTAAATTTTCATTTGTCCGTTTTTAACGGTTTCATAGAGCGCTTCAACGTTATCAACTGCGATGGAAAAGTTTATTCCTCGCCCCAATGGATATTCCAATGCGCCAGTGTTCCAGCCTTTGTCATGGATTTGTTCAAACATGAATTGACTATCCTCGAATGACATGAAGACAAAGTTTTCTTCGGTTCGTTCATATTCTATTTTGAAGCCCAGTTTTTTATAGAAATCTTTGGTTTGGGCTATGTCAAACACGGATAATTCCGGTATCAGTTTGTTAAAGTTCATGCCAATTCCTTCATAAACCAAGGTGGTACAGGGGTGGAGAATTGAATATGATGACGGGTCGTTTACATACGGGGTAGCGGGGAAGGTGTATGTAAACGGGGGAGATGGTTCAGTAACCGCCGCCTGTTACCAGTAGCGCACCCCAGCCGAGAATAAAGACGCACCAGGCGACCGGGATGAACAGCACGATAAAGTACAGGAGTTTGATATACCACGGTACGGGTAGCAGAAACAGGCCGATGATCGGCAGGATGGCGGTGAGCAGCGGAAAAATGAAGGCAAAGTCGCCCATGTGCTCCAGTTGCGTCACGAGTGCCATGAACAAGGCCGGGCTGAAAATCAGCACTCACCCCGTTACCATCCGTGATTCCGTGTTATCAAAGCGGTGCGGGGTATCGCTTTCGCCATCGTTTTCGTCGTCTGTCGCCATGTGCGGGTCGTGCGGGATGAGCGCGCCGTAGCACGCGGCATCGTGCGGCGTGCCGCCCGCATCGGTACGGATGATATGGCGCACGTCGCAGGTGGCGAGGCGGCTGCGGCCAATGGCGTCAACGCGACCATCGGCGGCAATATACAGTTGTTCCAGCACGAAACTGCGCACGGCAGCGGCGGCATCTGTTGCGCCGGTTTGGGCATCGCGCGCGAGGGTATCGCCGAGAAAGACAGTGAGGCGTTTCTGCCACTCGTCCGGAGCAGCGTTAATACGTTGCAGGGCGGCAAGTGCAGCGGGAGCTATTGGCAGTTTGGGGTCGTCGCGGTCGGGTTCGAGGCGAAGCGCGACCGGCTCGCCGCGTGCGTTGTGCCAGTCGGTCGCGCCTTCATATTGTTCGTGTTGCGGGTTGTAGCGACAGGGGAGCATATCCGTTTTCCAGGTATCGCAGGTTGGTATGGGTGTCTGATATGTTGATGTCGGCCATGAATGGCCGGATTGCGGCGTTTACATACAGGGTAGCGCACTTGGTGTATGTAAATGGAATGGGGCGTTTAGTGCGTCAGCCATAGCAGCACGGCGACGATGAGAAGGGCGGTGGCGGCCATGCCGAGGCCGATGCGGCGCAGGGCGTTGTCCGGCAGTTCGCCCAGTTGGCGCATGGTGCGCCGCCAGACGGCGGGGGCTATGCCAATCAGCGCGCCTTCGCAGAGGAGCATCAGCGCGAGCGCCAGCCACCAGGTGGTCATGTTCATGGTTTTGTGTCCGGGGTTGTCGGGAAGGGGATGGTACGGAAATTCCCGTAAAACATGAGAATTTTGCAGAATTGAGGCAAGTATACCCCAGCAACATCAGCCGCAAACAGTTTGAAAACCTCCGCCCGCTACTGGCAAGCGCACACCAAAAAAAGCGAAATCGCGGCGTATAAGCCTTCTGTGGCTGTTGCGTACTGGCTGCCGGTGGCGGGCGTTGCCCGGCGACTTAAAGTGTCCCTTGAACTCCATTTGCCACAGGGCATTGGGCCAGGGGTGTTCAAAACGCTGCCAGGGCGTATTTGCGGCTGATGCCAAAGCGGCGGCAGAGCTCGCTGAGGTTGCGAGAGGGATTTTGGGCGAGGGCAAGGAATTCTTGACGTTGTTGGTTCACGGTAAGGGTTCTCCAGGGCATAGGGTTCTCCGTCGTTGGGATGGTAAAAGTGTTATCTATAGCCATCCGCCGAAAGCCTCATACTGTGTTGCGTTGTCTCGCCGTACAACCGCGTACTGTCTTCGACAACGCGCCTTGTCTGAGACTTTCGGTGGATGGCTATACCTATGTCCTCGCACACCTGTTACCCATGTGTCCGCTCTATACAGGTTCGTCGGGTAAGGGGGCTGAATTGCAAACACCCCCTGAACGACACAAAAAACCCCGCTGCAGCGGGGTTTTTCATGACGGCGTGCGCTCAGCGCAGCCATTTTTGCCCGGCGGGCGTTTGCGCGATGGCGTCCAGTTGCGCCTTCGCGCCCGCAAGATCGCCGAGTTCGGCCTTGTTTTGCAGTTCGACGATGCCCTGGCGGAGCTGCGCCAGCTCATCAACGTAGGCCTGCTGCTGCGCGTTGTCCACATCGCCGATACCCAGCAGTTGCGCCTGGTCGGCGTAGGCGGAAAACAGGCGCAGCGGCTCTGCCATCGCTTCCAGTGTGTCCGCTTTTTGCAGCGCGTGGAAATTGTCGCGCAGATACTGGCGGGTTTGCGCCGCGTCGGCGTTGTCAAAGCGCTGCGGCGGCGGCAGTTTGTCGCTGGCGGGCGCGGCTTCCACCTGCGTCACCGGTTGCGCGGTCTCGGTCGTGGTCTGGTTGCCCACGGTGCGCTCGGTGGTGACGGTCGTGGTGGTTTTCACGGTGGCAGGCGGCTGCGGTTGCGCCATATCTACCGCGTTGTCGTTCGCCGCCAGCGCGGATGCGCCGAGCGCGATCAGGCTGAATAGCAGCGTTTTTTTCATGGCGACCCCTTATTGCAGGCGGTTGGCAATGGCAGGGATTTGCGCGATGGTGTCCAGTTGCGCCTTGGCGCTGGCGAGGTCGCCCGCATCCACGGCAGCCCGCAGCGCGGCGATGGCTTCGCGGAACTCGGCGCGCTGTGTTTTCAGCCCCTTGCGCGACAGGGCGCGTTCCCCGGCGGCGTTGAACTGGCGCAGCGGTGCAGCCATCGCTTCGGGCGAATCGGCGTTTTGCAGGGCGGCGAAGCTGTCGCGCAGTTGGCTGCTTTTGACCTTGCCACCAGCCTTGCTGCTGTGCGTGTAGCCGCCGCGTTTGCTGTTGTCCTGCCATTCCTGCACGTTCGCCACCGGTTGCGCGGTTTCGGTGGTGGTTTGCCCGCCGACGGTGCGTTCGGTGGTGATGGTGCTGGTGGTCGTCACTTTCGACGGCGGCTGCGGTTGCGCGCGGTCAACGGCGTTGCCATCTGCCAGCGCGGGTAGCGCAAGCGCCATCAGGGTCAATAACAATGATTTCTTCATGATTCACCTCTTTAGTGTGCGCCTGGATATTCAGACGCGGGCAACCATAGCACGCCTTTGTGAACGCCAGCTTAACGCCGCATTACTTATAATGACCGCATGAAACACATCCTCCTCATCGAAGACGACCCTGCCATTGCCGACCCGCTCAGCTACGCGCTCGCGCGTGAACAATGGCAGGTGGTGTGGCACGACACCGGCATCGCCGCGCTCGCCGCCCTGCAGGCGCAGCGCTTTGACTGCATCGTGCTTGACGTCGGCCTGCCCGACACCGACGGCTTTGAACTCTGCCGCCGCATCCGCCAGCAATGGCAAACGCCGCTCATCTTCCTCAGCGCGCGCAACGAAGAAATCGACCGCATCGTCGGCCTCGAACTCGGCGCGGACGACTACTGCGGCAAGCCCTTCAGCAACCGCGAACTCATCTCGCGCATCAAGGCGGTCTGCCGCCGCAGCGGCGAGGCGGAGACGGTCAGCGTCTGGCAGCATAACGACAGCGCGCAAACCATCAGCTATCACGGCGTCATCCTTGACCTCACCCGCTACGAATACCGCCTGCTGCGTCATCTGCTCGCCCATCCCGGCCAGACCTTTGACCGCGACCAACTGCTGAACACCCTGTGGGATCACCCCGACCACATTGACAACCGCACCGTGGACAGCCATATCAAAACCCTGCGGCAAAAACTGCGCACCATTGCGCCCGACGCCGACCCCATCCGTACCCGCCGGGGCTACGGCTACCATCTGGAGCCGTAAGAGCCTGTTCAACATCCCGTTACGGGCGTAATGTATGCGGGGTTGGGCGGGCTGCGGCGTTGCAAAACTTGGCAAGGTAGCCCACATTGCCTGCGTTTTGCGCCTTGCATCCCATCCCAACCCGCACCCACCCGCCACGCACCAGAATATTGAACAGGCTCTAAATGCACATCCACCACACCGCCCTCATCGTCTCCGACTACGCGCGCAGCAAGCGCTTCTACACCGAAACCCTCGGCCTGGAAATCCTGGCCGAGCATTACCGCGCCGCGCGCGACTCGTGGAAACTTGACCTTGGCTTGAACGGCCAGTACGTCGTCGAACTCTTTTCCTTCCCCAACCCGCCGCCACGGCCAGGCAGCACGGATGGTACGCCTGAAGCCTGCGGTCTGCGCCACCTCGCCTTTGCCGTCGCCGACATCCCCGGCAAACGCGCCGAACTGCAAGCGCGGGGCGTCGCCTGCGAAGCGATCCGTATCGACGAATACACCGGCAAGCAGCTATTTTTCATCAAAGACCCGGACGGCCTGCCGCTGGAGTTTTACCAGCAATAACCCCTCGCCCGCATGGCACAGAACGTGCTTCAATAAAGACAATCGTCGCGTTTTTCCGTGACGGGAATAACCAAGAAACCCCTTCCAGAACAAAGGAAAACCATGAATCCCATACCCGATATGGAAAAACCGTCCGGCCAGTCCGAAGCCTATGACCTCACCTACTACGACGGCCACAAACGCCGCGTATATGTGACCGACGCGCAGTTCTACCTCACCAACACCATGATGATCTTCTCGCGCACCGACACCAAAGGGTTCATCACCAGCGTCAACCTGCCCTTCATCGAAGCCAGTGGCTGGGACAAAGAAGACCTCATCGGCCAGCCGCACTACATCCTGCGCCACCCGCATATGCCGGCGTCTGCCTTTGAAGACCTGTGGAGCACGCTGCAAGCGGGCAAACAGTGGACAGGCTGCGTGAAAAATCTGCGCAAGGACGGCGGCTACTATTGGGTACGCGCGGTGATTGACCCCATCATCGAAGACGGCAAAATCGTCGGCTACAACTCCGTCCGCCGTCGCATTGACAACGCCACCATCAAAGAACACGAAGCGCTCTACGCGCAACTGCGCGCTGCCGAGCTCTGATTCGCGCCCATGCGCTACCGCATTCGCGCGCCTAACCTCCGCCCTTCGGGGCGGTTTTTTTATTGCCTGGCGCCGGGAGACTTCCTCCCCGCTTTGCAGGGAAATGGTAAACAGCTTCCAAAAACCCGCCATCCGGCGGGTTTTCTTGACGCGGTTATTGCGGCGGCAGCAGCCGGGCTTTCAGTTTTGCCAACACGGCCGTCGCGCCAACCGTGCCGTTTTGTTGCTGCTCCTGCGCCCAGCGGTCGAGTTCGGCGCGATAATCGCTCGCCTCGCCCCAGGCGGCGACTTCTGCCGGGGTGAGATCGCGCAGGGTGACGCCTTTTTCCTGCGCGGTTCTGAGGATTTGCGCGTAGTGGTCGTCCATCATTTTGCCCAGTTCGGCACAGGATTTGTCGGCGGCGCGGGCAAAGGCGGCCTTGTCGTCGTCGCCGAGCGCCGCCCATTTTTCGTTGCTAATGGCCACGGGGTAGATGTGTCCCAGCCAGAAGTCGCGCGAGACCAGCGCGTAAGGCGCGTGTTCGTAGGCCTTGATGTCGATGGCGCTGTCGATGTTGACCATCAGCCCGTGCATTTCGCCGTTCTTCAGTTTGGCGTAGGTTTCTTCGCCCCAGCGGCTGTTGGTCGGGATGGCACCCGCGTTTTTGAGGAAGGCGCGGTGCCAGAAGCTGGCGGTGCGCCAGGTTTGTCCCTTGATGTCGTCCAGGGTTTGCAGGGGTTTGACGCTAAAGAAGGCGACGGGGTAGCCGGTGGCGATGATGAGCGGCGTCGCGCCGTTTTTTTGGTATTCGGCGGCGAGTTCGGGGATGTCGGCGTAGATGCGGCGCAGGGTTTGTACTTGTTGCTCGCCAGCAGGGCCAATCATGAAGCCTTTGAAGAGCTGGTTCAGCGGCAGTTGTTCGGCGCTGTATTCGGGGACGGCGACGATGAGGTCGGTTTTGCCGTCGGCGAGGGCTTGCAGTTCGTCGTGCGCCTGGGCGATGCTGCCGCCTCAATGCGGCTCGATTTTGATGCGCCCGCCGCTTTCCGCCTCAACGTGTTTGAAGAAGACGTCGTTGATGAAGCGGGTGCGCATATTGCCGTAGGGTTCGTGGTCGCTGTAGCGCAGCACGGTCTGCGCGGCGGCGCTGTGCAGCAGTCCGGCGGCGAGGCAGAGGGCGGCGAGGGTGTGCTTGAGGGTCATGGTGGCTCCGGGTTCAGGGGGTAGGGGAGGGTGGTTCGGTAAACGGCACGTAGCCGGTTTTTTGCACCAGCTCCTGCCCTTGCGGCGATTGTACCCATGCCAGCAATTGGCGCACGTTGTCGCTTTCGCGCCCGGCGACGGTCACGGCGTAAAAGTCGTTGGTGAAGGGATAGCGACCCGCGCGGATGTTGGCGTGGTTGGGGGCGATGCCGTCGATGTTGAGCAGCTTGATTTCTTGGTGGTGTCCTAAAATGTATGCTGATAAACGGCGGGCAAACAAAAAGCAACGGAGACACGGTATATTTGAGGTGTGGAAGCTCAAAATACCATTTGCTGTCCCCGTTGCCGTGGG
>NZ_CALJAH010000037.1 GCF_938028185.1 uncultured Cardiobacterium sp.
GAATAATATCAATGGAATCGTCGCAATCCCTTTGAGGCAGGGACAAGTTTTCAATAAGTAAAAAGAGTAAAACCTAACAGGGGTAATCGTCGCAATCCCTTTGAGGCAGGGACAAGTTTTCAATAAATCCCAAGAGATCGAGGAGAAGAGCGCGGAAAGGTCGCAATCCCTTTGCAGCAGGGACAAGTTTTTAATGCGAGGGGTGTTTTTCCTCCTTGTTTTCAATGGGTTGTGAAGGGCGTTTCCAACTTTTTCCCACGGGGAAAAGTTGGGCCTTCGGGCATTGTTTTTCTTCGGATTTTTCACGGGGCGTATTGTAGCGGTTTTCGCGGCGGGTTTCAGTAGGTATCCAGGCGGATACGTCCGGCTTTGCCGAGGCGGTCGCAGGTTTTCGCGCCGAGCAGTTCGTGCAGGGTGTCCAGCGCGCCCGCGCCGATTTTGTCCGCGCTGCCGCAGATGTAGATGACCGCGCCTGCATCCAGTTGGGCGTGCAGGCGTTCGCGTTGCGCGGCGAGGCGGTGTTGCGCGTATTCGCGGGTTGCGCCCCGGCTGTAGGGGCGGTCGAGCCAGGTGAGGATGCCGTCTTCCTGGTGTTTTTCGAGGCAGGCGGCGTAGATGCGGTCGTGGTCGGGGTCGCGTTCGCCGTAGATGAGCCAGTGTTGCAGGCCGTGCGCGCGCGCCGGGTAGCGCGCTTCCATGCGGGCGAGGATGCCGAGGATGCCCGCCAGTCCGCTGCCGCTGGCGATGAGGATGAGCGGGCGCGGCGCGTCCGGCAACTCTGCCGGGTGGTGGGTGAGGGCGCGCACTTTGACTTCGTCGCCGGGCTGGAGGGTTTCGGTGAGGTAGTGCGAGCCTGCGCCGGGGGTGCCGTCCGCGTGGGTTTGCAGGCGGATGATGAGGTCAAGTCCGCGGCTGCCGTCCGGGGCGATGCCAGCGACGCTGTATTGGCGGCGCAGTTCGTCTTTACCGTGCGGGATGGTGATTTCGATGAGCGCGGTGTCGGCGGCGAGCGCGGGGCAGTCCAGCCGCAGGTGGTACAGCGGCTGTTCGCTGTCCGGGTTGAGGCGGCTGCGGCTGAGGAGGACGGCGCGGGCGGCGGGTGGCTGCGCCGGGACGTCGAGCGTGGTGTGCAGGTGTTCGCCCAGTTGTTTTTGCCAGTAGGCAATGGTTTGCGGGTCGAGGTTGTCCACGGTGGTAACGGGGCTTTCGCGCACCGCGCCGAGGCGTTGCAGTTCGCCGTCAAGGTGGTAGCCGTAGGCGCAGTAGTGCGGGTAGCGTTTGTCGCCGAGGGCGAGCAGGTGGTAGCGGGTGTCGGTGAGCGCGGCGCCGGTTTTTTTCAGGCTGCGGCTGAAGCGGATGGCGTTGTCCGGCGGGTCGCCGTCGCCGGTGGTGCTGGCGATGAGGATGAGGGTTTTGCCGGCAAGGGCTTTCACCGGGTGGCGCGCGTGCCAGGCGTCAAGGCTTTGTGCGCGGGTGTTGAGGCCGTCCGCGAGGTGGTTGGCCAGCGTTTCTGCCTGGCCGCCCTGGCTGGCGTAGAGCAGGAGCAGGGCGCTGTCGTCGCTGGCGGTACGCGGGCGGCGTTGCCAGAGGTAGTAGAGCCAGTAGAGGGTTTGCGCGGCGATGAGGGTGTAGGCAAGGGTGGGGTTCATGGATTGGTGTGGTTTGGGTTGGCTGAGGTGGTTTGGGTTAAGTGGTGAGCGGGTTTACCCCCTCCCCCGCTGCGGACGCTGGCGCGTCTTGCGAGGGAGGGGGTATTCGGCAGTCAGTAATGGATGGCGAGCAGGATGATGATGAGCGGGAGGGTGATGCCGGTAGTCGTCCACAGCCAGGTGCTGCCGCGCTGTTTGCGGTAATAGACGAGCAGGGCGAGGCCGCTCAGCGCGACGAACAGGGTGAGGATGGCGAAGGCGTCCATGTAGAGCCGCCAGAAGGCGGGGGCGTGGCGGCCTTTGTGCAGGTCGTTGAGCAGGGCGATGATGCCGTTTTTTTGTTCGTGGTAGGCGACGGCGCGGGTTTCGCTGTCAATGGTGAGGCTGGCTTCGCTGCCCGGCCCCTGGTATTCGAGGATGATTTCCGGCGCTTCCACTTTTATCTGGTAGGCCTTGAGCGGGTACGGGCTGCGCTCGGCCAGCCAGGCAGTGAGCGCCGGGGCAAGGGCGGGCGTGGGCGCGTTCGGGTCGTCGCTCAGTTCGGGCAGCGGCAGGGTGTCCGGCAGGGTGTATTCCTGGTCGTTTTGCACGGGCTCCTGCTCGAACCATTTGCCGTGGTTGAGCATGAAGCCGGTGGCAGCGAAGAAGGTCAGGGTGGTGAGGATGAAGGCGCCGATGACCCAGTGGGCGAGGCGCATCAGGCGGAAGAAGGTTTGTTGCATGGTGCGGCGGGGTGGTGGAAAGCGGCAAAGGGTAAGCGAATGGGGCGGTTTTGCCAACCGCCCCTAATGGCGCCAGCGCCGCACCGCCTCATGCAACAGGGTATCGACCGGCATCGTCGTGCTCAGGCCGTCGCAGTCCTGTTGCAGATGGCGCAGCGCGGCAAGCAGGTTGGCGGCGGGGGTGGCGTCGTTGAGCGCGGGGGCGTGGTTCTGTTTGCTCAGTTTGCTGCCGTCGGCATTCAGCACCAGCGGCAGGTGCAAATAGCGGGGTTGCGGCAAGCCAAGCATTTGCTGCAATACCAGATGGATGGTGGTGGCGGCGACCAAATCCTGGCCGCGCACCACGTCGGTGATGCCTTGCAAGCCGTCATCGACAACGACGGCGAGGGCGTAGGCGATGTCGCCGTCGCGGCGGCGCAGCACTGGATCGCCAATCTCGCGCGCAAGGTCAAAGCGGCAGTCGCCGAGCCAGCGGTCGGCAAAGGCGACGGTATCGTCTGGCAGACGCAGGCGGATGGCGGCATCGGTTGGGGCGAGGTCGGTGAGCGGCTGGTCGCGGCAGTCGCCGGGATAGACGAGGCCGAGCGCGCCGTCATGCGCGCGGGCGTGCCACTGTTTGCGGCTACAGGTGCAGGGGTAGAGATGCGGGCGCAGTTGCGCCAGCGCGGCGTGGTAATCGGCGAGGTGTTCTGATTGCACGCGGATGTCGCCATCATGATGCAGGCCGTGCGCGCGCAGCGATTGCAATTGCGCCGCGATGTAGTCGGCGCGGCTGCGCGTGCGATCGACGTCTTCCACGCGCAGCAACCAGCGCCCGCCGTGGGCGCGCGCATCGAGGTAACTGCCGAGCGCCGCCACCAGCGAACCGAGATGCAAAGGGCCGCTGGGGGTGGGGGCAAAGCGGCCAATGTAGGGTTGTGTTTTCATGGCGACGTTAGGGGCTGTTTACAATTCGGCGGATAAGCCCCTCTCTCTTGCTTCGCAAGCAATGCTTGTCGCTGCG
>NZ_CALJAH010000038.1 GCF_938028185.1 uncultured Cardiobacterium sp.
ACAGGCGGTGGAGCGGGCTTTTATTGAGTATATTATTTAGGGTGGATGGCTATAACACGGCGCGAAACCGGCAAGGAAGGGTGCCCACGGGCATCCTTTTTCGTATTTGTTACCGTCGGCAGCGCGAAAGCGGGGGAGGGTCATAACCCGTAATGGCGTTCGAGGACGGGCAACGCTGGTGGTGGCTCGCCGGGGGCGGTGAGGTGTGCTGCGATGCTGGCGGCAATTTCGTCGCAGCGTGCGCAGGCCTGGTTGTCGCGGTTTTGCGGTTCGGACAGGGCGATGCGCAGGCGGTCATGGCGCAGGTAGCGCGCGTAGGGGTGCGGTCGCCAGGTGAGGTGCAGATAGCTGCTGTATTTGTCGTAGGACTTGACGTGTTCGCTGTTGACGGCGTGGATGGCCGCCCACGGGACGTGTGTTTCGTCATCGGGCGGGGCGTGCCAGTAATGCACGCCGTCGGCATCAAGGCGGATATAGGGTTTGTGCAGGGCGATGCGGTAGTGTTGCGGCGTGCGGTAACGGCGCCAGGCGGCACGGGCGAGAAGGAGCGCGGCAAGGGTGGCGCTGATGGCGCCGTAGTCGCCGTCAAGCAGCGGGACGGCGATGAGCAGGATGGTGAGGATGAGCGGGCTGTAGAGGGTTTCGATGCCATATTGGTACAGCGCGGTGCGGATGCCGGGTTCGCCGGTGTCCCAATGTTGTTGCCAGTCGGCGGGGATGGCGACGGGCGGCCAGGGAGCGGGACGTGGCGGGTAGCGGGCGATGGTGGCGGCGATTTCGGCGCTACGCGGCTGTGCGGGCAGGCGCAGGGTGAATGCGCGCAGGCGGTCGCCGTCGCGCCAGATGAGGGTAAGGCGGTCGCCGCGCGTTTCCTGGTCGATGAGGTCTGTCCAGGGCAGGCGCAGGGCGCGCCAGCCGGGGGCGCGGTGGTGGCGGAGGGTGAGGCCGCGTGTGTCAAGGCGCAGCGTTTCGGGGCGGATGAGGTAGCGGCTTTCGCGCAGTGCGGTGTAGCCGCTGTACGCCAACAGCAGCGCGCAAAAGGCGAGGTGGCCGCCGTGCAGCGGGGTTTGCCGGGCGATGCGCCAGAGGAGCAGGGCGAGAATGGCGGTGGTGGCCAGGGCGAGCAGGGCGGGGGCGCGGCGGCGGGGAAAGGTGAGGGTCATGATGGTGCGTCGTCCGTGTTGTTGTAAGGGAAGGGCGGGGTGATGCGGTAAGCGATGGCGACGGCGTCCAGCCGTTGCCGGATGGCGAGGATTTCCGGCGCGAGGTTTTCGGCGATGAGCGGGCAGGGCTCCGCGATGAAGGCGCGGGTTTGCGGATAGTTGCGCCCGATAAGGCGGGCGAGGGTGCGGATGTGTTGCGGGTTGTGCGCGTCGGCGTGGTGCAGGTGGATGCGGTAGCAGGTGCGGTCTTCCCGGACAGGCGGGATGTAAGTGGTGACGACCAGAAACATCGCACATTTCGGGCAATACGTCCCGCAGCAGGAATCTTCGATACGCGGCTCCACCGCGCCGCCGCAGTAGTATAGCCATCCACCGAAAGTTTCAGACAAGGCGCGTCGCCGAAGACAGTACGCAGTTGTACGGCGAGGCGACGCAACACAGTATGAGGCTTTCGGTGGATGGCTATAACAGCGGCCTTCCTGCAGGGCAGCATTGATGCCGTCAAACCCGTTTTTCATCGTGTGGCCACCGTGGCGCGGTGCGCCTCGCCCCAGGCGCACATCGCGTTCAGTACCGGCAGCAGCGACTGCCCGCGCGCGGTCAGCGCGTATTCCACCCGCGGCGGCACTTGCGGGAAGACAGTGCGCGAGACGAGACCGTCGCGCTCCAGTTCGCGCAACGCCGCCGTCAGCGATTTGAAAGAAATGCCGCCGATGCGCCGCTGCAATTCGTTAAAGCGTATGGATGGCTGCGTGCCGAGCCAAAACAGAATCACCATCTTGTACTTGCCGCCGATGAGCGACAGCGTGTAACCAAAGCCCGTATCGGCAAGCGCGACCGCGCCCGCCGTGCATGGCGTATTCAACATGACTCACCTCCAGGAAAGTAACGCACCGCAACGTGCGTACTGTTCAGAAAACAAAGAGGATTGTATGCTGCGCGTCCCTTTCACGCAAAAGGAAACCGATGAATCCCGACCTGCAAAACGCCGTGTGCCGCCTGATTGACGCCGGTTGTCATTACCGCCTCGACGCGCTGACGGCGTGCCATAGTCGTCCACTGAAAGCCTCATACGGTGTTGCGCCACCGCGCAATACCGCCGTGGCATTCCAGCCAAGCGAAGTGCAGGACGGCATCGGCTACGTCATCGCCACCCGTCGCCTTGACCTCGGCGCGGGCGAAAAACGCATCGCTTTCAACCTGATGTTGCGGCAAAACGCGACGGGCGACTGGCTCGTCTTCCGCGAACACGCCTTTATCCCTGGAGACGCCTGATGAACAAAACCCTGATAATCCTTGCCCATCCCGACCTTGCCCACTCCACCATCAACCGCTGCTGGGCAGACGCGCTGGCGCAGCATCCCGACCGCTTCACCGTGCACGAACTCTACCGCGAATACGCCCACGGCACGATTGACGTCGGGCGCGAGCAGGCGCTGGTTGAGGCGCACCGCAGTCTGGTGCTGCAATTCCCGGTGTACTGGTTCAACTGCCCGCCGCTGTTGAAACAATGGCTGGATGACGTGCTCACCTACGGCTGGGCGTATGGCAGCAAGGCCACCGGCCTGCGCGGCAAAAAGGCGGGCATTGCCGTCTCGCTCGGTTCGCCCGTCGATGCCTACCGCGCCGGCGGCGAGATTGGCGCAACGGTTGCCGAGGCGCTGCGCGCGTTTGCATTGACGGTGAATTATTGCCACGCCCTCTGGCAGCCTATTTTTGCCTTCCACGGCATTGACAGTACCGCACCTGGCTATGACGACGGCAAACGCGCCGAGGTTGCGCGCAGCGCCGGGGATTATTTGGCGCATCTGGCGCGGTATTACTGAAACATCCGCGTCAAAACCGCCCATACCTGCAGGTGCGCCTTGGCGCACCGTTTTTTTTTTGGCATCACGGAATGCCGCTGTCCTGCCGCAACTCAACCCCGCATTCCGTCAACAGCGCCGCCACCGCTGCCAGCCCCTGCGCGTCGGTGTCGTCGAAGGCGGCGAGTGTTTCCGCGTCCGCGTCCAGTACCGCCCACACCTTGCCGTCCGCATCATGCAGTGGCACGACGATTTCCGATTGCGAACGTGAGGAGCAGGCGATATGGCCGGGATGGGCGTTCACGTCCGGCACGACGATGGTACGGTTTTGCGCCCACGCCTGGCCGCAGACGCCACGGCCACGCGCGATGCGGGTGCAGGCCAGCGGCCCCTGAAAGGCGCTCAGCACCAGTTCCTCACCGGCGACGCGATAGAAACCAACCCACAACCAGCCGAACGCTTCCTTCAGCACGGCGGCAGTGTTGGCAAGATTGGCGACGGCATCGCTTTCATCTGCCAGCACCGCGCGCAGTTGCGGCAGGAGCTGGGCGTAGCGCGCCGCCTTGTCGGCGGCGGTCAGATGGATTTCGTGCATGGTCAGTTCGATTTCGGGCTGGCGGCGCTACCGGCGAGCAGGCCGCCGTCGATGTTGTACTCGCTGCCGGTGATGTAGGTCGCTTCATCGGAGGCGAGCAGCATGGCGAGCGCGGCAACTTCTTCGACGCGACCCAAACGGCGCACGGGAATGGCGCGTGCCATTTCGGCGAGGCGTTCCGGCCGTTGCGCTTCCGTGCCGCCGAGCATCGGCCACCACATCGGCGTGTCAATCGCCGCCGGGTGGATGGAATTGCAGCGAATGGCCAGCCCCTGCTGCGCGCAGTAGAGGGCGACGCTCTTGCTGTGGTTGCGAATCGCCGCCTTGCTCGCGGCATAGGCGGCGGCGGTCGGGATGCCGACCAGACCGGAGCGCGAGGAAATGTTGATGATGGAACCTTTTCCTTGCGGGCGCATCGCGCCGATGGCGTAGCGGCAGCCGAGGAAAGTGCCGTCGAGGTTGGTGTTGAGCACCGCGTGCCAGTCGGCGAGCGAGACGTGTTCGGGGTCGTGGGCGGGGTTGGTCTCAATGCCGGTGATGCCGGCGTTATTGACGAGAATGTCGAGCGTGCGCTGGTCGGCGGCGAGGGTTTGCAGCGCCGCTTCCCAGTCGCGCTCCTCACGCACATCGAGCGGCAAATAGCGGGCGTTGGCGCCGATGTCGGCGGCGACGCGCTCGCCGTCGGTGTGGTTGATGTCGCTCAAATAGACAAACGCGCCTTCGGCGGCGAACGCGCGGGCGATGGCTTCGCCGATACCGCGGGCGGCACCGGTGACGAGGGCAGTTTTTCCGGCAAGTCTGGACATGGGATTGCTCCGGTTATGAAAGGAGACGGCATTATAGCGCTGGCGATTGACGGCATCGCCGCGCCGCTCATAGAATCGCCGCATGGACAACGGCAAACGCGCAGCGCGCTTGTGCGAGGGCGATATTGCAACACTGATGCGGCCATCCGCTGCATTTCCTTTTTTCATTGACCCAGGAGTTGCCATGACTGCCAAAATTTATCCGACAAAAAGCTATCTCGACCCTGCTGAACGCGAAGCGCTCTTGCGCGAAGGCAGGATGGATACTGTCTGTCTTGCCGAATCACATGAAGCGGATCATGCAGGTGATGAGGAAATGGCCTGGGCATGGCTCGCCTGTGCCAAATTACCTACCGGCTCATTAAAATCGCTGAAACGCTGGTATGGCGCCGATTTCATTCGCACGCGCGGCTTTGATACCAGCAATGCCGATGCGGATTTGGGGCCGGACTGGCTGAATCGGCTCTAATCTGCATTCCCTCTTTTTATTTACCTAAGGAGCTGCCATGACAACCAAAATTTACCCGACAAAAAGCTATCTCGACCCCGCTGAGCGTGAAGCACTCTTTCGTGAAAGTGGCATGGATACCGTTTGTGCGGCGGAATCACAAAGCGCACGCGAGGCAGGTGATATTGAAACGGCCTGGGATTGGCTTGCCTGCTCAAGAATGCCCACCGGCTCATTAAAATCCCTGAAACGCTGGTATGGCGCCGATTTCATTCGCGCGCGCGGCTTTGATACCAGCAATGCCGATGCGGATTTGGGGCCGGGCTGGCTGGATGCACCCTGATGAGCAAGCCATTAACCACGATACAAATACTCTTTGAAGAAGAAATATTCATCAAAGGTATGCGCCAAACGTCTGCGGGACGCGTCCTTTCAGAAACCAGAAAAAAACTGCTGCATCACATCAGGGGAATCACAAAAACGGGCGACGCCCCTTTAATGATTGCCACCGAACTCGCTATCCTGCAGAACGATTTCGACCGCTATGCCAACAGCCGCGCGATGGAATCCAGTCTGCAAAGTGCCATCAACGAAATGGAAGTCATCCGGCGGCACTTTGCCATTATTCACACCCCGGCGTATGCGGCGGTCAATGCCGCCTTCAGCCTGCCCAAAAACCGGCAAAAGGGGCTGCCACTGGACGAGGCGCGACAATCCTTCCGCAGCCATTACGCCCGCCTCGCCAATCTCGACAAATCCCGCCTCGATGACGACGAAAAGGAAATTATCGACGCGCGGCAGGAAATGTTTGGCGTGGCGCAAGAGATTTATATCAGTTGCCAGTTGCAGGTATTGGGGATAATGCAGGAGGTATTATGATTGATAGCGAAAGGTATCAATATGTTGTCAGCAAGATGAAAGAGGTTTTGATTAACGCTATTTATTTGTTTACGCCGCTTTGGGCTACTTTTGCTTTTTATGGAATTTCAATACTTCCACTACCAAGGGTAATCATACAAACTCTTGTCATTGCCATGGTAGTACTATTGCTTGCTTTAATAACGCTTGCCGTTCGTGATTTATTCCTTTATGAAGATGAGTGGATTCAAATCCTTATTATTTTATTATCAGTATTTGCCTTGATAATAACCGGAAAAATGTTGCGCCAAGATAGTCTTGGCAGTTTTTTGTTTTTGTTTGTTTCTGGCACGCTGCTACCCGTTATTCGCGGTGCTTGCGGTGATTTGGGTAATATGTCCGGTTTCATCAAACTGTTCATTCTTGCCATATTAACAGCTATTTTCATCCTGCCCGCCGGATTTCTCTATTGGGCTTTTCTTGAAATACTCGCAGACATCTTTTCAATCCACATATAAACCACCATGAGCATCTACGCCCTTAAACCCAAATTCCAAAACCTGCTGCGCCCGCTGGTG
>NZ_CALJAH010000039.1 GCF_938028185.1 uncultured Cardiobacterium sp.
GCTTGTGCCATCAGCGGCCGTTTGCCCCGGTCGCGGTCGCCGCCGCAGCCGAAGATGCACCACAGTTTGCCCGGCACATGGGCGCGCACGCCTTGCAGGATGTTGGCGAGTGCCGCCGGGGTGTGGGCGTAGTCGATGATGGCGGCGGCGCCGTTTGTGAGCGGGATGCGTTCGGCGCGGCCGGGGACGCCGTGCAGCGCGGCGAGTTTGGCCGGGAGTTTGGCAAATGGCGTGCCGAGCGCGAGCAGGCAGGCGGCGGTGTTCAGGAGGTTGTCCACGTTGAAGCGGGCGAGCAGGCCGCTTTTGACGGCGACCTGCTCCGCTTCGGTTTCGAGGGTATAGGCGATACCGTCGGGACTTAACGCGATGTTGCGCGCGCGCAGGGTTTGTGCGGCGCGGGGGTGGCTGTTGTCGTGGCTGCTGACGGCGATGACGTGCGTGTCCGGGTGGACGCGGTTTTCGTCGAGCAGGCGGCGACCGTGCGCGTCGTCGATGTTGATGACGGCGACGGGCAGCGGACGTGCGAAGAGGCGGGCTTTGGCAAGAAAGTAGTCTTCCATGTCGTGATGGTAGTCGAGGTGGTCGCGGCTCAAGTTGGTGAAGACGCCGATGCGGAAGCGGATGCCGCCGACGCGGTGTTGCGCGAGTGCGTGCGAGGAGACTTCCATCGCAACTGTTTTTATGCCCGCGTCGCGGTATTGGGCGAGGTGCTGCTGGATGCGCAGCGGGTCGGGGGTGGTGTGGCTCGCCGCTTCGAGTGCGTCCAGCGTGCCGTAGCCAATGGTGCCAAGCATCGCGCCGCCGGTGGCTTGCGCGAGGAAGTGGACGAGCGAGGATTTGCCGTCGGTGCCGGTGACGCCGATGATGTCCAGCGCCTGCGAGGGGGCGTCATGGAAACGCGCGGCGATGTCGCCGAGGTGTTCGCTCAAATGTTCGCAGGGGATGGCGCCCGCAGGCGGGTTGGCGTAGGGCGGCTCATAGGCAATGGCGGCGGCGGGGAGATCGGGGGTGTAGTAGTCGAGCGCGTGATGGCTGACGCCGCGTGCGGCCAGCCACAGGGTGTCCGGCGTGAGCGCGCGCGAGTCGGTGGCAATCGCGGCGATGTCGCGGTCTTCGGCGACGGGGGCGAAGCCGCGCAGCAGTTCACTCAGTTTCTTCTTCGGCAGGGGTTTCATGCGGGGGCGCTCCTACGGAGTCGTTGTCTTCAAAGAGGGCGGCGTCGGCGACGAGGCC
>NZ_CALJAH010000040.1 GCF_938028185.1 uncultured Cardiobacterium sp.
ACCGAAAGTTTCAGACAAGGCGCGTCGCCGAAGACAGTACGCAGTTGTACGGCGAAGCGGCGCAACACAGTATGAGGCTTTCGGTGGATGGCTATAGTTCACATTTTTTCCAAGGAAAAAATGACGTTCACGCACACAAACTCCAAGGAACTATTGCAAAAAATCGCATTTTTCCCCACGAACTCCGCCCTCATTCCCGCTCAAGTCTTGCGTGCTACACTCGCCGCTTCCCCATCAACCGGAGCATCCCATGCCTACCCGCCGTCAAATCCTCGTCCGCGCCGCCGGCGCAACCGCCCTGCTCACCCTGCACCACAGCGCATTCGCCGCCGCCAACCCGGTGCAGCACGCCACCGCCATCACCCGCGTTTACGGTGACGGTATGCGCCTTGTCGCCATCGCCGTCGAATACCGCGACGCCGTCAGCGCCGCCACGCTGGACAAAAACGCCTGCCGCGTCGCAGACCGCAACATCGAAAACCTTTACGTCAGCGACAGCCCGACCGGCGCGCCTGCCGCATCCGGCCGCTACCTCATCCTCGAACTCAACCCGGATGACGCCGCCGCGTTGCTCACCGTCAAAAAAGGCCGCCCCGCCAACCAAAAAGGCAACCCCGCCAAAAACGGCCCCGGCAAAGTGGGCGACAAAGCCGACAGCGCCCCGACGCTCAAACCGGCCAGCGCCGAAATCCAGACGGGCAGCGAAACCGTCAAAACCGACAGCGCCATCAACCTCGTCTTTGACGACTTCAAACAATACGAATTTGCCGATGCCGCCACCGGCAAAACCGTGCGCTACAACCTGTTCACGCCGAAAAACATGGGAGCGGGCAAACACTATCCGCTGGTGCTGTTCATGCACGACGCGGGCGTGACCGGCACCATCGTCACCGCGCCGCTCTACCAGGGCAACGGTGCCATCGCCTGGGCGACGCCGGAAGCACAAAAAGACAACCCCTGCTTCGTCCTCGCCCCCGAATACGACGAAATCATCGTCGATGACAGCAGCACCGCCTCGAACTACCTTGACGCCACCCTGAACCTCATCCGCGAGCTGGTCAAAAGCCACCCGATAGACGACAAACGCCTCTACACCACCGGCCAGTCCGGCGGCGGCATGATGTCCATCGCGATGAACATCAAATACCCCGACTTCTTCGCCGCCTCCTACCTCGTCGCCTGCCAATGGAATCCCGACCTGCTGACGCCGGCAATGAAAAACCTCAAATGGTGGATAACCGTCTCCGAAGACGACAGCAAAGCCTACCCCGGCGAAACCGCCATCACCGAAAAACTCGCCAGCTTTGGCGCGAAAGTGGCGCGCGGGCAGTGGAATGCCCAATGGACGGCGGACGAATTTCAACAAGCATTTACCAAAATGGACGCCGAACACGCCAATATCAATTTCGTCCACTTCGCCAAAGGCAGCGTCTTCAAAAGCGAAGCCGAAGCGAACGCAGGCGGCGCATCCGGACACACCGCCACCTGGAAATACGCCTACAACATTGCCCCCATCCGCGAATGGATATTCCGCCAACAAAAATCCTGACAGGAGGATGAACCATGCCCATTATCCACACCGACAATGCACTCGTTTATCAAGCCGAAAACGGCGAAACCCTTGGCGAAATCACCTGGCGCACCATTGACGCGCACACCATCGATGCCAATCACACTTACGTTGCGCCCGCCCTGCGCAGTCAGGGCGTCGCCCGCCAATTGCTGGACGCCCTCGCCGCCCTGGCGGCAGCAGAAGGCTGGCGCATCCACGCGAGTTGTCCGTATGTGGTCAAAATGTTTGCCCACAGCAACCGCTACGACGCGGTCAAAACGGCATAAGCCTGGCGCAGAATTTCATTGCTGCGTTTGCGTTCGTAATTCTCACGTTCCAGCGCCTTGATGCGGGCGTTCTGCTCCTGTTGGGCTACAGTAGCGGAGTTTTGTGCGTCCTGATGCTTGCGGTACCAGACGCGTAATGCCTACAGCCACTTGGACGCAATCGCCTGGATGGCAGCCCAGTCGGAAGAACGCTGTGCGCGGATTTCTTCGAGTAGCCGGATGGCACGTTCACGCACTTCGGGGATGTATTTTGGGGGGCGCTGTTTTTTCCTTCATGGGGATACCTCTCACAGATAGTGCTCCCTCCTGATTTCTTGGGGCGGTTCACTTTATGGAAGAAGCGGATAAAAATTATTGATAAACACCAACCCCGCTATCCTGTATGTATAGCCATCCACCGAAAGTCTCATACGGTGTTGCGTCGCCTAACCGGGCGCCCTAAAAAATGGCGAAGCCATTTTTTTAGGGAAACCCGCGCCGTACAAAAGCGTACTGTCTTCGGCGACG
>NZ_CALJAH010000041.1 GCF_938028185.1 uncultured Cardiobacterium sp.
TGCAGCTAATCAGTCTGCCGCTCGCCGGGTTATTGATGATTTGCCGGAGTTTCTCGATGTAAGGCGAGTGCAGCGCTTGCAGACCGATAAAGGTGCGGCAATAGTAGTGCGCGGCGATTTCTTGCAGGATGCGCGCCTCGCCGGGATGGGTGCCCAGCGGCCATTCGCAGTAGATGGCTTTGCCGAAGGGCGCGATTTGTTCGATGAGGGCGTGGTGTTGCGGCAGTTTGACCGCGACGACGAGCAGGTCAATGTCGTCGCGCGCGGCAAGGGCGGCGGCATCGTCGCTGTAATACGGCACGCCGTATTTTTCCGCCGCTTTTTGCGCGGTTGCCATGCTGCTGGCGGTGAGCCCCTGGATGGCAAAGTGGTCAGGGAGCTTCTGCAACGCCGGGTAATGCGCCATCGCCGCCCAGCCGCCATCGGCGCTCAGGCCGATGATGCCGACGTTGATTTTTTTGGGGATTGCTTGGGTCATGGTCGGTTTTCGTGTTCTTCGGGTGGATGGTTTTGGGTTTATGGTTTTACATACAGGGTAGCGACTATGGTGTATGTATATTTGTCATGCCTGCTTCGCCAGCGCCGAGGCTATCAGCATTTGTGTGCCGAACCAGCCCCAGTAGATGCGGTGCTGGCGGATTTTGCCGTCCGCCAGTTCCATCAGTTCGAGGATGTCGATTTGTTCGCCGTCCGGGGTGTGGCGCGGGTATTCCCACACCAGCAGGTTGCCGCTTGCGAGGTAGCGACCGTCGCGGTACCAGCGCACCAGTTCGTTCGGGCGGCGGCGCGTGCCTTCTTCAAGGAAGGCCTGTATTTCCGCGCGGCCACGCAGCACGCCGCTCGCGCGCGCCATGATGACGGGGACAAGCGGCGATTCAAATTCGGCGTCGTCGTGGTAGAGGGCAATCAGCGCGGCGGTGTCGCGGTTTTTGGCAGCTGTGTGCCAGGCTTCGTAGATGTGTTGGGCGTCTGTCATGGTTTTTTTTCGGGTTTTCGTAGGGTGGGGCTTGCCCCACCGGCTGCAGTTCACGGTTTACATACAGGATGGCGGGAGGGGTGTATGTATATGTTGGGTTGTCTGTCATTCAGTTGTCGCGG
Source organism: uncultured Cardiobacterium sp. (assembly GCF_938028185.1). GTDB lineage: Bacteria > Pseudomonadota > Gammaproteobacteria > Cardiobacteriales > Cardiobacteriaceae > Cardiobacterium. The sequence continues at coordinate 1,099 of NZ_CALJAH010000041.1, forward strand.
TGGGGCAAGCCCCACCCTACATACTCCCTGTCCCGTCTCCCACAGGGGGAGGGGGGAATGGCTGCGCCACCCCACCCTGCGTTATTCAGGGTTAGCCGACGCTGCCTTCCAGTTTCAGCTCTATCAGCCGCTGCGCCTCGACCGCAAATTCCATCGGCAATTCCTGGAAGATTTCTTTGCAGAAGCCATTGACGATGAGGCTGACCGCGTCTTCTTCGGAGAGGCCGCGTTGCATACAGTAGAAAATCTGGTCTTCGCCGATTTTCGCGGTGGTCGCTTCGTGTTCGACTTGCGCCGTCGGGTTTTGCACCATGAGATACGGGAAGGTGTGTGCGCCGCAGTCGCTGCCGATGAGGAGCGAGTCGCATTGGGAGAAGTTGCGCGCGTTTTCCGCCCCCGGCAGGATTTTGACCAGTCCCCGGTAGGCGTTTTGCGCCTGTCCGAGCGAGATGCCTTTGGAGATGATGGTGGATTTGGTGTTTTTGCCGATGTGGATCATTTTCGAACCGGTGTCGGCCTGCTGGTAGTCGCGCGCGAGTGCCACCGAGTAGAACTCGCCGATGCTGTCGTCGCCTTTCAGCACCACGCCGGGGTATTTCCAGGTAATCGCCGAGCCGGTTTCCACCTGCGTCCACGAGATTTTGCTGCGCGCGCCTTCGCACAGGCCGCGTTTGGTGACGAAGTTGTAGATGCCGCCGTTGCCGTCCTTGTCGCCGGGAAACCAGTTCTGCACGGTGGAGTATTTCACCTCGGCGTCTTCGTGGGCGATGATTTCGACGATGGCGGCGTGCAGCTGGTGTTCTTCGCGTTTCGGCGCGGTGCAGCCTTCGAGGTAGGAGACGTAGGCGCCACGGTCGGCGATGATGAGGGTGCGCTCGAACTGGCCAGTGTTGGCGGCGTTGATGCGGAAGTAGGTGGAAAGCTCCATCGGGCAGCGCACGCCGGGCGGGATGTAGCAAAACGAGCCATCGCTGAAGACGGCGGAGTTGAGCGCGGCGAAGTAGTTGTCGTCCATGCGCACCACGCTGCCCAGGTATTGGCGCACGAGTTCCGGGTGTTCGCGCACCGCTTCGGAGAAGGCGCAGAAGATGATGCCTTCTTTGCCGAGGCGCTCTTTGAAACTGGTGGCGACCGAGACGGAGTCAAAGACGGCATCAACGGCGACGCCAGCAAGCATTTCCCGCTCTTGTAGCGGGATACCGAGTTTTTCGTAGGTGCGCAGCAGTTCGGGATCGACTTCGTCCAGCGATTTCGGCCCTTCTTTTTTGTTTTTCGGCGCGGAGTAGTAGGAGATCGCCTGATAGTCAATCGGCTTGATGTTGAGGTGTCCCCAGTCGGGTTGTTCCAGCGTCAGCCAGTGGCGGTAGGCGGCAAGGCGGAATTCGAGCAGCCAGTCCGGCTCGTTTTTCATGCGCGAGATGTGGGTGATGACGCCTTCGTCCAGCCCCGGCGGCAGGGTGTCTTGTTCGATGTGGGTTTCAAAGCCGTACTGGTATTCGGTTTCGGCGATTTTTTTCAGTTCTTCGTTGCTCATGAGGCTTCTTGTTTGAGGTCGTTTTTGTCGGGGAATTGCAGGGTGCGTTCGCGCTGGCGGCGTTCAAAGCGCTGCATTTCCGCCAGCGTTTTTGCAGCGAGCATGGTGCGGATGTTGTCGTTGATTTCCAGCCAGAACGGGCTGAGGGTGCAGTGTTCGGCGAGCGCGCAGTTATGCTCGCTGCTGGCGCATTCGACCAGCTCCGGCGCGCCTTCTATCGCTTCGACGACTTCCAGCGCGGTGATGCTCTCCGGCGCGCGCGCGAGCTGGTAGCCGCCATGCGCGCCACGGATGGATTCGAGGATGCCTTGCTGGGTCAGGCGTTTTAGGACTTTGCCGGACATCGGCACGGCAATGCGCGCTTCTTTCGCAAGGGTCGCGGTGTTGCGCGCCGCGCCGTCGGCAGCAAGCACCGCGCCCAGCAGGAGGAAGGCGTACTCGCTTTCTTTGGTTATGCGCAGCATGGTTGCTCCAATCAGAACGGGGCGGGTACTTTATGCCTTTTGCCAGGCGGGTGCAAGTGAACGGTGCAGAAAAACTGGCGTTATAAGCGGATTCGTTTTAGCAAACTCAACAGTTGCGACGCGTTATCATCTTCGCGGTAACGCAGCGATTCGTAGAGGGTCGCCGCCTGTTGCAGTTGTGCCGCCTGTTTGGCGCCCGCAGTCGCGGCGAGGCGGCGGAAGAAGACGGCGACAGATTCGGCGGTCGCCTTGCTGTAGCCGCGCTTTTCCCACGCCGCCAGTTTGCGCCGCAGCGCGCGGGCAATGACATCGTCGTCGTGGCGCGGGCGGCGCGTCCAGTACCAGTAGAGGATGGCGCAGCCGATGGCGAGCAGTAGCGCCATGACGATGAATAGTCCCGCCGAACCGAAGGCTTGCAAACCGAGGCCTTCGAGCAATCCCTGTTGTTGGTCGCGGTCGAGGTTGATGACCCAGTCCTGCCAGAAGGCTTGCGTTGCATCGATGGCATTGCGCAGCCAGGCGACAGCACCGAGGTTTTCGGCAATGCGGGTACCAAAGGCGCGGCTGTCTTCGCCGCTCAGGCTGTTGCCTGAAAGGCGACCTTGCAGGATACGGTCCGGGGCGACGGCGGCAGTCGGGTCGAAACGCACCCAGCCTTCGCCGTCAAGCCACAATTCTGTCCAGGCGTGCGCCGATTCTTCACGCACCACCCAGTCGCCAGTGAGCGGGTTGCGTTCGCCGCCCTGATAGCCGATGACCACCCGCGCCGGGATGCCAACACTGCGCGCTGCCAGCACCATCGCACTGGCGTAGTGTTCGCAGAAGCCGATGCGGTCGCGGAAGAGGAACACTTCCGGGTTGCCCGCGCCGGGCGGCGGTTCGAGCGAGTAGTAGTATTCTTCTTCATGTAGCCGTTTGAGGAAACCTTCGGCGAAGCCGCGCGCCGTGCCGCCGTTTTCCTGAAGCAGACGTTGCGCCAGTCCCTGTGTCTGCGGGATGGTCAATCCGGGTGGCAGTTGCAACGCATCCTGGCGGTCGCGCCGCGACAGTTCGCCGGTGGTGTGATAAGCGAGCGCCGAGGCGAGCCGGAAACGTTTGCCGGTCACGCCGTTAGCCGCAGGAAACAGCGCAATCTGGTAGGCATGGCCGAGCGGCAGGTTATCCGGCAGTTGCTGCGGCAAATCCAGCGCGGGCAGCCATTTCAGCGACGACTTCACCAGCGTCGTTTCGTAGCGAACGATGCTGTCCTGTTGATAATCCACCGGTGCAGGCGGGCGAAAAGGGTCGCCACGGCGCTGCAACCACTGCGTGCCGTCAAACTGCCACAGCACCGGGCCGCGCCAGTACAGGTTGCGGCTCTGCGGCACCTGGTCATGGTCAAAGCGGACGCGGAAGGCGATTTCGTTGGACTGCGCCAGCGACGACAAATCGCCCATGTTCATCTCGTCCGGCAGGCCGGTGACGGCACCCTTGCCCTGCTGCGGCATCCCCCACAGCGGCTGGATGCGCGGGAAAAAGAAAAACATCGCTGCGGCAAAGGGTAGGGCGATGAGGAAAAGGCGCAGCAAATCGCGCCAGCGGGCGAACTGCACCCGCGCCCGCCCGCGTTGCTCGAAGCGCACCAGACCATGCACGCTGATGGCGAGGGCAAACAACAAATAGAGAAAAATCAGGATGGACTGCGAATACATCAAAAACGCCAGCATCAGCAGCGTTTCCAGCAAAAACAGCACATGAACATCGCGGCGGTTGCGCGATTCCAGCAGCTTGCAGACGCTCATCGTCACCAGCAGCGCGACGAACGACAGCGTCAGCCCCTGCGAGCGCAAGCCGCCATAAATCAAAAAAGCGCCCGTCAATATCAGGCCAATCGCAACGCCAATGGCGAGGCGCTCATCATCGCGGGCAATGGCGACGAATTTCAGCGCAATCGCCGCTGCCAGCAGCACGCCAAGCGCACTCGGCAAAAAGAAAAACAGCGGCAACGCCACCAGCGTAAACGTCGCGGTAATGCGCCGCCACTCGCGCCCGTCCAGCCGGTCCTGATACGCCTGCGCGCTCACCCAGCGAATCATGCCCCACCTCCGAACAGCGCCAGCGCGCGCAAACAGGCCTCGCGCTGCTCGCGCCCGTGACCAAAATCAAAATACTGCTGTTGCAGGCGCAGCGCGTAGGACAACCCCTGCGCCTCCGCCTCGACAATCCATTGGGCGAGCTGCGACAGGCGCTGCTCGGTGCCGCCGGGAATCGCGGCAAAATCGAGCAACAACTGCGGCGCGCCCTCCCCGGCAAACTGCTTCAGCAACAGCTCGCCGCGACCATAACGCTTCCAGGCGACCCGCGACAGCGAATCGCCGAGTACATACGGACGCAAGCCGGACAACTCATCATCGCCCGACGTCGCGCCCTGCGCCTTGCCCTCGCCCTCAGCCGCCTGCCACGGCAGCGGCAAATCGCCCGCCGGACGCGGATAGACCAGCACCCGCGCTTCCAGCCACGTCCACGACCAAGTGACAAACGCGCCGAGCGGATGCGTACAAAACACCTCCAGCGGCGCCATCGCGTGCCAGCCGCGTTGCCACGTCGCCTCGCGCAACACCACCCGTGCCGTCGCACCTGCCTGCAAATCATCACAGGCGACGCGCTGCTCCTCATTGCGCAAAAACACCAGCCCGCGCGCACGGCCATCGCGCTCGGTAATCGTCACCGTAAACGCCGCCTCGTCGCCCGCCCACACCGGCTCACCGCCCTGTGCGGCGAGCGACAGCCCGGACAACTGCCCGGCGGTAATCGTGCCGCCGAGCAAAAACACGGTAAAAGCGAGGAACGTCAGCGCATAACCGAGATTGAGCTGGTGATTCGCCGACCAGACGAACATCACCGCCAGCACCGCAAAAAAAGCAAGGCCGAAGCTCGTCGGCACCACCGGCATCCGCAGCGCCGAGGGCAAATCGCGGCTGGCGACGGCATAACGCTGCCGCGCCTGCCAGCGGGCACGGATTTTGTCCTCAATCGCCATGAATCAGCGCATCACCCAATCGCCACGAATCGGGCGGGCATAATGGGCAAGCACCGCAATCATGCAGACCTCAATCGACACCGACCAATAAATATGACCGAGAATCTCGCTCCACAGCTCATAACCATTCAAATTCCATAACCAGCCGATCTTGCCCTCTGCATACACCGGATTACGGAAACCGAGCAACGGAATCAAAAAGCCGTGCATCACCACCGTAATAATCAAACCATAAAGCACGCCATACCACATCCGAATGCGCGGCCAAAAAACAGAGCAAAAGACATAGACAAAAGCAAAGGCGAAACTGAAGAGCCAGTGATACAGCGTGATGGCACCTGCGACCGTCGCCCCCTGATAGACATAATCGAGCGAGTGCGAATTAAAACCGAGCCAACCGAGCCAGGCATCAATATGCGCTCCCGGCGGCGACACCTCGCCCGGCACACGCGGCGGCATATTGACCTCCGAGCCCCATTTCACCAGCGAACTGAAAAAACCGCCGACAATCGTCGTCCAGAAAATCACGCCAAAATTGACGCGGCGTTCCGTCAGACCATAACCCAGAATAGACATAACAATCTCCCAATATCCAAAAATAAAAAGAATGACAAAACGGCACAAAAACGTGCCAATCCTTGAAGTCTGCCTGAAATCTGCGGATAGAAGCAATGTCCCCCTCCCCTGCAGGGCGAAGCCCGCAGCGGGGGAGGGTCGGGGAGGG
>NZ_CALJAH010000042.1 GCF_938028185.1 uncultured Cardiobacterium sp.
AGGGTGCCCGGTCAGGCGACGCAACACCGTATGAGGCTTTCGGTGGATGGCTATAAAACCCAATCCCCTACCCGCTCCCACATAAACACCATGAAAAACAAACCACTGCCTGCCCTCATCGCCGCGCTGGCCCTCTCCGCCTGCCAACCCGCCCCGCCACCCGAAAACCCCGCGCCAGCCGCCCCGCACAACCTCATCCTCTACTACCACGGCGACCACACCGACGCGCTGCGCCGGGAAATCGCCGCCTACGGTGCAGAAATCCTCTACCACTATCCGAACCTGCACGGCTTCGCCATCCGCATCCCCGCCAACAAAACCCTCGAAGCGGCAGAAGCACACTTCAGCCGCCTGCCAAACATCAACGGTGTCGCCCGCGACCAAATACAACAACTACAATAAAGCCGCCCTTTCCTTAACCCAACCCGTCAAAGGAGCATGACATGACAGAACCCGGCGAATACTTCGGCATCTTCCTTTCCATGACCATCATCCCGATGGCAATGGCATTCGGCGGCTCGCGCAAAACCTTCAAACAAAAAATACCCGCACTATTGCTGCTAATACTGCTGATATTCGGCACAGTATCCCTGGCAACCCAAAAAATTCGCTGGTCGGCATTACTCATTTCCAGCATTCTTGCCTTTGCCATTTGCGGCTTTTACCACCTCACAGCCCATCACGGCGACAAAAAAATATACCTCTTCAAAAAACCGCAAGACACGCCGCCCGACAACACAAACCAGGAAGAAAAAACATGAGCCTCGCCGACGGACTCGCCATCGTGCTTTTTATCCCGGTATCGGCAGCATTGCTCATCCATATCCACGCCTTATTTACCCCGCCCAGCAGACGAAAAATCCTCACGCTTGCGCTGATATACACCGGAATCTACCTGCTCCTGCTCGGACTCATCCACCTGATTGTCGGCAACGTAGGCATCCTGCCGTTCTTTATATTGGCGTTTGTATGGATAAGAATACTGTTCCACTGCCAACTTGACGATACTGCTTTCCAACCGCCAGAAATAGACCCGGAATTACAAAAACGACTGATGAGTCGAATCCCGCAACGAAAAAAACCAAACGGCAAAAAACATACCTGATAGCCAAATGCCAGGGATTATGGGCTGTTTACCATTGAAAAATCCTCCTCCCCTGCAGGGCGAGGCCCGCAGCGGGCGGGTACCCACGCAAAATGCGGATGCATTTTGCGTGGGGCCCGGGGGAGGGTTGGGGAGGG
>NZ_CALJAH010000043.1 GCF_938028185.1 uncultured Cardiobacterium sp.
CCCGGCCCTCCCCCGCTGCGCAGGGGAGGGGGGGGGTTTGGTTCAGGGTTTGGCGAATATGTTGCCAGAGCGGGGCAGCGGGGCGGGTCGCGGTTTCGTACGGGTCGGCGCTGAACGGGTCGGCGGGGTGTTCGTGGTAGTAGTAGCGCGGCAGGGTCTCGTTGTCGTGCGGTTTGTGCTGTTCCCGCAGCAGGGTTTCGCCGCGTTCGCGCTGGTCGTCCAGGTACTGGAGGAGTTCTTGTATGGGGCTGGCGGGCGGTTGGGGTTCGTTGTTTTCGGCGGTGTTGTAGTAGATCCAGAGGGCGTCTTCGGCGCGGTTGATGAGGTCGAGCAGGGCGCCGAGGTCTTCGTGTTCGCGGTTTTGGTCGCCGGAGCGCGGGCGGTCGAGGGGGATGAGGTTGTAGCGTTCGTCGTTTTGGCGCGCCGGGTAGTGGTCGCGGTCGGCGTTCATGAAGATGTGCAGTCTGCCCGGCAGGTTGCGCAGGTTTTTCAGGCTGCCGATGGTGATGACACCGCTCGGTTCGCTGCTGTTTTGTTGGGCGGCGAGGTGGGCTTCGATGTGTTCGTGGATGAAGGCGGGCGGCAGGTAGTGTGCTTCGTTTTGCGGCGCAAGGGCTGCGTGGCTGGCGAGTTGTTGCTGGAGTTCGTCCAGCGCCTGGTCGATGGTTTGCCAGGCCGGGGTGTTTTGGGCGTAGGCGTAGTCGTGGTGCAGGGTGTCACGCAGTTGTTGGAGTCGTGTTTGTGCGGGGATGCCGGTGTCGGCGCGTTCGGCTTCGGTTTGTTCGGCCAGGGTGGCGAGTGCTTCGAGTGCGGGCAGGTCGGCCAGTGTCAGGCCGGGTTGTGGCACGGCGTCGCGGTAGTGTTCGGCGTCGGGGGTGAGGACGCCGGCGATGAGGCGGTTCAGGGCGTAGGTGTAGGTGTAGCGGTGGTCGTGGTCGTCCGGATGCAGCGCGGGCTGGAGTTGGGCGCCGTCGTAGCCGCGTTTGTAGCCCGCGGCGGTGAGGGCGGCGGTGATGCGCTGTATTTGTTCGGGGGCGAGGTTGAGGCTGTGGCAGGTGTCCGGGTTGTGCAGCCAGTCGTGGACGGTGGGCGCGTCGTAGCGGCTGTGGGCGAGGGTGTAGCGGCCGCTGAGGGAGCGCCAGAGGGTTTCGGCGCTGTTTTCGGTGATACCGATGTGGCGCGCGGGCAGGTGGTTGCCGTCGTAGTCGCCGCCGGACGGGAAGGTGGCGCGCAGGATGGTTTGTGCGGCGACGGGGTCGGGCAGGTGGATGTAGATGTCGGAGAGGCGACGCGTCGGGTCGGCGTTGAGCCAGGCGGTGATGTCGCTGCGCAGGGTTTCGCTTTGGCGCTGGAGGCCGTGGCAGCCGTGGATGCGCAGGCTGTCGTCCTCTTGGGGCGGAGGGGCATCGGCGGTTGTTTTGGTATCGGCGGTTTGCAGGCTATTCCCACCCCCGCCCCCTCCCCCACGGGGGGAGGGGGAGTGTTCGGTGGAGGTTTTTTGTGTGGTGTACGGTTCGACAGCGGTGATGGAAAGGTTATCGCTACCCCCTCCCCAGCCCTCCCCCGCTGCGGACGCTTGCGCGTCCTGCAAGGGAGGG
>NZ_CALJAH010000044.1 GCF_938028185.1 uncultured Cardiobacterium sp.
GGGATATTCGGCGTAGCAATTCAAATTTGTGTGGATAACCGGGATTTTGAACAGGTTCTAAACGGCTATTTACAGTTTAGCCGTGAGCTTTTATAGGTTGGGTTAGCGCGCAGCGCGTAACCCAACAACGGAATAGATTTGGCATTCGGTTTGTTGGGTCTCTCTCGCTGCGCAAGCAATACTTGTCGCGGCGCGAGCTGTCCCAGTCGCTCATACCTCGCTAATCCAATCTACGAACACAATCATGATGTGATGGCCAAATTATAAACCGCCTCCAAACAATGCCTTTCGCACAGGGCGGTGGTTATTCAAAGACGTGAACAAACGGTGTTTTCGCGTCCCAGCGGTAGGCGCGCAGCCGGTATTTTTCGCCTATTGTTCGTTTGTAGCGGGCGATGGCCTCGCTCAGGTTTTCGACGACGACTTGCATTTGGTAGCCGCTGGCGTGGATGACGGTGTAGGCGTCGTTGGCAATCATGACGTGGCCGGGCAGGTAGAGCAGGTCGCCGCGTGTGATGCTCTCGCTGTCAACGCGGGTGTGGTGCGCTTCCAGGTATTTTTCTTGCAGGTCGCTGTCGCGCGGGATGTTGTAACCGGCGCGGCGGTAGCTCCATTGGGCGAGCGCCGAGCAGTCCAGCCCGGCGGTGCCGCGTCCGCCCCAGACGTAGCTGCGCCCGAGGTGGCGGCGCGCGGCGGTGATGATGTCGCCGGGCAGGTCGGCGGGGGTGGCGTGGCGGCGGTGCAGCCAGCCGCCATCATGCAGTTGCAGGTAGTCGCCTTCTTCGGCGGTGACGGTCAGGCAGGCATCGGGCGGCAGGGTGGCGCGGTAGGCGCTTTTCAGGTCGGGCGCGGCGGTGACGGGGGCGACGGCGAGGGTGATGTGCGTCCATGCCGGTTCGTCGTCGCGGTGTTCGGCGGCAGTCTCTGGTATCCAGCCGCTGTAGTGGTCGCGCAGGGATTGGGCGTGCAGCCAGCCGTCGCGCTGGTCGAAGATGCGCAGCGGTTCGCCATAGGTGTATTGGCTGAGGCGGGCGCTCGCGGCATCGGGCGCGGCGTGTACCCAGGTTTCGGGGACAGTGATACGGGCGTATCCACGTGGTTCGCCCGCCGGGTAGAGGCGGGCGTCGTGTTCGCTTTGGACTTCTATGTCGTACATACGGGTTCCTTTTTGCGGAAAAGGCGCAATTTTATCGGTTCTGGCGGGATAGCTCCTACCCATTGGCGAGTGAAGGTTGGGTTTGAGGTTTCTGATGGTGGGGCAAGCCCCACCCTACGGCGCTATTTATAGTGGAATAAAACAGAAACAGCCCAAGAATTCCCCCCTCCCCCGCAGGGCGAAGCCCGCAGCG
>NZ_CALJAH010000045.1 GCF_938028185.1 uncultured Cardiobacterium sp.
CCGCCCGCTTGGGCGAAATCGGGGCGGCCACCGCCTTTGCCGCCGATGTGCGCGGCAAGGTCGCGGATGATGTTGCCCGCGTGCAGGCCGTTCGCTGCCTTGCTGACGCTGACGATGAGGCGGGCGGTGTCGTCATCCACGCTGCCGATAACGACGACGTCCGCGCCGAGGCGGTCGCGCAGTTGATCGGCGGTGTCGCGCAGGGTGGCGTTGTCAATGCCGTCGCGTTGCAGCGCCAGTGTTTTCCAGCCGTTGATGACTTTAATTTCAGCGCTGCCGCCGTCGCCGCCTTGGGCGAGTTGGCGTTTCAGCGTTTGTACTTCTTTTTCCAACGCTTTCAGTTGTTGTTGCAGGGCGCCGATGCGCTCTGGCAGGTGTTCGCCATCGGTTTTCAGCAGCGCCGCGCTTTCGTTGAGCAGGGCGTCGCTGTGCGCGAGGTATTCGAGTGCGGCGAGTCCGCAGACGACTTCGATGCGGCGCACCCCGGCGGAGACGGCGCCTTGCGAGACGACTTTGGCGAGGCCGATTTCACCGAGGCGGCCCACGTGGGTACCGCCGCAGAGTTCGATGGAGAAACCGTTGTCGCCCATGCTGACCACGCGCACCACGTCGCCGTATTTTTCGCCAAAGAGCGCCATCGCGCCTTTTTTCTGCGCGGCGTCGCGGCTCATTTGTTCGATGATGACCGGCGCGTTGCCGAGGATTTGTGCATTCATCATCGCTTCTACTTGCGCGATTTCTTCGGCGTCGAGCGCCTTGTCGTGCGAGAAGTCGAAGCGGGTGCGGCGCTCATCGACGAGCGAGCCTTTTTGTTGGACGTGCGTGCCGAGGGTGCTGCGCAGCGCTTTGTGCAGCAGGTGGGTGGCGGAGTGGTGGCGTTTGATGGCGGCGCGGCGGTCGCGGTCGATTTCCGCCTGTGCGGTTTCGCCGACGCTGATGTCGCCGTGTTCGACGTGGCCGATGTGGAGGAAGGCATCGCCTTGTTTTTGGGTGTCTTCGACGCGAAACACGCCGCTGGTGGTGCGCAGGGTTCCCGTGTCGCCGACCTGGCCGCCGGATTCGCCGTAGAACGGGGTGCGGTCGAGGACGACCACGCCGCTTGCGCCCGCGTCCAGTTTGGTGACGGCTTGCCCGGCGACGAAGATTTGCATGATTTGTGCGGTGCCGCTTTCTTTTTCGTAGCCGTCAAAGGCGGTTTTGCCGCTGATGTCCAGTTTTTGCGCGGCATCGAATTTGCCCGCCGCTTTGGCGCGCTCGCGCTGTTCGGCCATTGCCGCGTCGTAGCCGTCCATGTCCAGCGTCAGGCCGCGTTCGCGGGCGATGTCGGCGGTGAGATCGACCGGAAAGCCGTAGGTGTCATACAGTTTGAAGACGGTTTCGCCGGGGATTTCTGTGCCGCGCATTTCGCCCAGCGCTTTTTCCAGCACTTCCAGCCCCGCTTCCAGCGTCTGCGCGAAGCGCTCTTCTTCGCGGCGCACCGCATCGGTGATGCGCGCTTCGGCTTCGACGATTTCCGGGTAGGCCTCGCCCATCTCGGCGACGAGTGGCGCGACCAGTTTGTAGAAGAACGGCTGATTTTGCCCGAGTTTGTAGCCGTGGCGGATGGCGCGGCGCATGATGCGGCGCAGGACGTAGCCGCGCCCTTCGTTGCCGGGCAGGACGCCATCAACCATGAGGAAGACGGTGGCGCGGATGTGGTCGGCGATGACTTTGAGCGAGGTTTGCGCGAGGTCGTCGCAGCCGGTCGCGTCAGCGGCGGCAGCAATCAGGTTGCGGAAGATGTCGATTTCGTAGTTGGAGTGGACGTGCTGCAAGACGGCGGCGATGCGCTCCAGCCCCATGCCGGTATCAATGGACGGGCGCGGCAGCGGTTTCATGTTGCCGCTGGCGTCGCGCTCGAACTGCATGAAGACAATATTCCAGATTTCGATGAAGCGGTCGCCGTCTTCTTCCGGCGAGCCGGGCGGGCCGCCCCAGACGTCCGGGCCGTGATCGTAGAAGATTTCCGAGCAGGGGCCGCAGGGGCCGGTGTCGCCCATCGCCCAGAAGTTGTCCGATTCGTACTTGGCTTTGCCCGGCTTGTCGCCGATGCGGATGATTTTGTCCTCCGGCAGGCCGACTTTGTCGCGCCAGATGGCGAAGGCTTCGTCGTCTTCGTGGTAAACGGTGACGCAGAGTTTTTCCGGCGGCAGGCCAAAGACTTGGGTCAGCAGGTTCCAGGCAAACGGGATGGCGTCGGCCTTGAAGTAGTCGCCGAAGCTGAAGTTGCCGAGCATTTCAAAGAAGGTGTGATGGCGCGCGGTGTAGCCGACGTTTTCGAGGTCGTTGTGTTTGCCGCCGGCGCGAACGCAGCGCTGCGAGGTGGTGGCGCGCTTGTAGTCGCGGGTTTCGCTGCCGGTGAAGATGTCCTTGAATTGCACCATGCCCGCGTTGGTAAAGAGCAGGGTCGGGTCGTTGCCCGGCACCAGCGAGGAGGAGTGGACGATTTTGTGGCCGTGTTCGGCGAAGTAGTCGAGGAAGGCGCGCCGGATTTCGGCGGTGGATTGGGGGGGGTTATGCTTCATCTTGGGTTGCTGTCATTGCTTGCTGGATTTCTTCGTAACTGAAGCCGCGCTGCGCCATGAAACGCTGCCGCTTCGCCCGCTCCTGCGGCGTGGTCGCCGGAGCGCTGTATTTTTTTTGGTAAACGTCGCGGGCGGCGGCGAACCAGTCGGCGCTGTCGAGGGTTTCGCGTAGGAGTTCGCCCCGGATGCCGCGCGCTTCCAGTTCGTGCCGCATTTTCAGGCGGCCGTAACCGCGGTGGCCGCGCAGGTAGCTGGCGGCAAAGCGGGCGTCGCTTTGCCAGCCGCGTTCTGCCAAGGTATCAAGGACGGCGGCGATGTCTTCTGCGGGAAACCCGTCCAGTTTGGCGGCGAGTTCGGCGCGGCTGTATTCGCGCCGTGCGAGGGCGGCGAGACAGCGTGCTTCTATCGCGCGCCGGACGTCGTCAGAAGAGTTCATTGCCGTCCGTGGCGGGGGCTTCGTTGGTGTTCGCCTCGTCGTTGTCGTCGCCGTGGCTTACCGGCAGTTCGGCGTCGCTGTTACCGATGTAGTGTTCGCGGATTTTTGCCTCGATTTCGGCGGCGAGTTCCGGTTTTTCGGTGAGATACGCGCGGACTTTTTCTTTGCCCTGACCGATTTTTTCGCTGCCGTAGCTGTACCAGGCACCGGATTTTTGGATGGCATCAATGGCGACACCGAGGTCGATGATTTCGCCGATGCGCGAAATACCCTGACCGTAGAGCACTTCAAATTCGGCCTGTTTGAACGGCGGCGACACTTTGTTTTTCACCACTTTGACCCGCGTCTGGTTGCCCAGCACTTCTTCGCCGTCCTTGATGGAGCCAACGCGGCGAATGTCGAGGCGCACCGAGGCGTAGAACTTGAGCGCGTTGCCGCCGGTGGTGGTTTCCGGCGAGCCGAACATGACGCCGATTTTCATGCGGATTTGGTT
>NZ_CALJAH010000046.1 GCF_938028185.1 uncultured Cardiobacterium sp.
TGATGTCTACGCCGCCGGCAGTGCCGCGTTCGGGTTTGACCCATACGACTTTGTACGCCAGCATATTCGGATCGGGCGCGGTCATAAACGCCTCGTCCGCGTCGCTGCCGAAATCGTCCGCGCTGCCGGTTTCGCCCCACACGCTGCGGTCGAGCACCAGCCGGCCGTTGATATGGACGATGCCTTTGTCGCGCAACTGTTGCTGAAGGGCGACCAGTCCGTCTTGGTCGAGCATGGGGTCGCCGCTGCCTACCCAGTAGATGTCGCCCTCCAGCGTATCGCCGTTCACACGGCCGTCGCTTTTCAATTCGGTCGTCCAGCGGTAATCCCTGCCCAATGCGCGGAACGCGGCAAAGGCGGTTACGAGCTTCATGGTCGAGGCGGGGTTCATAGATTCGTCTGCACGGTGTTCTTCTATGATCCGGCCGCTTTGCAGGTCTTTGACGTAAACGGATATTTCTTCCGGCGGAATACCGCCGAAATCCAAAGCGCGGGCATTCAGCGATAACGCGCAAAGCAAAAGTGCGGCGGTTGTTCGAAGCTTCATGTTTGGTTTTCCCTGTGTTACGGTGGAACTGATTATTCAAATATTAATTATAAGGCAAGGCCGTCTGAAACAGAAATGTCCGGCCGTTTTCAGACGGCCTTACGGCGCCTTCAGGCGGGTTGCGAAAAACACCATCACCGCACCCAACACCAGCGCGCTGCCCATCGCCAGATGGATGCCGTCGAGCATGGCTTGTTGCGGCGAGGTGGCGGAGGACAGTTTCTCGCCGATATTGGTCGCGCCGACGAAAAATGCCGCGCCGATCGCGCCGGCAATCGGGTTGATGGTGGTCAGAATCGCCGCGCCGTGGGGGTTGAGTTTTTTCGGCAGCGCGTTCAAGCCGTGGGTTTCGCCCGTTACGCAGGCGGATACGGACACCGCCATCAGCGTGAACATGGCGGTCAGCATCATGACTTGCGTGTCAATCCGCAAAAACAGCCACAACACCGCCAGCGACACCGTCAGCATCACCGTGGCGGGCAATACGACAAACCGTCCGCCCTTCTTGTCCAGCAGTTTGCCGAACAAAGGCGCGGCAACCGCCTGGGCGATACTCGCAGGCATCAGAATCAGCCCCGTCGCCGTACCCGTCAGCATCAGAACCTGCTGCGTGTACATTGGCATCATCAGTTCCAAACCTAAAAACAGGAACACCGCGCCCGCCAGAATCACGACGCAGTGGCGGAACTGCTTATACTCAAACGCCCGAAGGTTCAGCAGCGGTGTCGCCAAGCGGGACTGGCGGTATGCGAACCAGCCCACCAGCGCGACGGAAGTTGCAAACAGCAGGATAAATTCCGCCAGCGGCAGACGGGCGAAATTACTGCTCGCATACACCAGCCCGCCCAAGCCCGCAATCGACAGCACGGCAGACAAAATATCAATCTTCGGACGGCTGATGTTGCTCAAATTGACCGTCAGATACTTGCCCACCAACACCATTGCCGCCAGCATAAACGGCGCGGTAAAGCCGAACAGCACGCGCCAATGCGTGTGGTCGATGATGATGCCCGACAGCGTCGGCCCTATCGCGGGCGCGGCGGTGAACATCATGGTAATCACACCCATTGCCGTTCCGCGTTTGTTCGGCGGGTAAATCGACAAAATGCCGTTAAACAGGAGCGGCACGAAAAACGCCGCCGACACCGCCTGCACCCTCATCCTCATCCTCATCGGCGTCTGGATCGTGCGCTGGGACAAGCGCTTCTACGACGCCCTGCACGACATGAACGGCAGCATCCTGCCCGCGCTGGTCGTCGAATACCTCGGCTATCTCGGCCTCGTCGTCGCCTGGGCGAACGCGGGCGAATGGCTGCGCAAGCGCCTCATCATCCACTGGCGCGAGCAGATGAGCGAGCAGTTCCAGCGCGACTGGCTGGACGGGCACAAACACTACCGCCTGCAACTCTCTGGCGAGCCGGACAACCCCGACCAGCGCATCGCCGAAGACATCGCCCTGCTCGCCGAAAAAAGCCTGGAACTGCTGCGCTCCTTCATCTCAAAAAGCGTCACCCTCGCCACCTACCTCACCATCCTCTACGAACTCTCCGGCGAGCAGACCCTCACCCTCGGCGGGTACGAATTCACTATCCACGGCTACCTCATCTGGATTGCGCTCGCCTACTCGGCACTCACCACCTGGCTGGGGCACCTCGTCGGCAACAAACTGCAAACGCTGAACGTCGAGCGCCAACATTTTGAGGCGGACTACCGCGCGACCCTGTTGCGCATCCGCGACCACAGCGAACAAATCGCCCTCTACCGGGGCGCACCCGCCGAACAGGCGCGGCTGACGCAGCGCTTTGCCCAAATCAAAAGCAACTGGCGCGCGCTCATCGACCGCGAATACTGGTTCGGGATGTTTTACGCCAGCTACGTCCGCATCAGCATCTTCATCCCCATCTTCGCCACCCTGCCGATGTATCTCGCGAAAAAACTCAGCTTCGGCGACATCATGCAGACCCGCGCCGCCTTCGCCCGCGTGCAGGACGGCTTCGGTTGGTTCCTCGACGTCTATAAACAGCTCATCGTCTGGGCGGCGGTAGTGGAGCGCCTCGCCCGCTTCCAGGAAGCGCTCGAACAACTGCCCGCGACCAAAGCACCCGAAAGCGGCGGCGACACGCTGCGCGCGGAAAACCTGAGCCTTGCCACCGCCGACGGTAGGGCGCTCATCAGCGGGCTTAAGCTCAACGCCCGCGCGCCCGGCTGGCTGCTGCTCGACGGCGCGAGCGGCATCGGCAAAACCACGCTGCTGCGGACGCTGGCGGGCATCTGGCCGTATTACCGGGGACGCTACCAACTCCCCTATCTGCCGCACGACAGCCTGCGCGCCAACCTCTGCTACCCGGCGCGCGACGGCATCGACGACGCCATCCTCATCCGCGCCCTCGAACAAGTCGGCCTCGCCCACCTCGCCGGCGAACTTGACCGCGAAGACGCCTGGGGCAACCGCCTCTCCGGCGGCGAACAACAGCGCTTGAGCCTCGCCCGCGCCCTTATCGCCCGCCCGCAAATCCTCTATCTGGACGAGGCGACCAACCAGTTGGACGACGCCGCCGCCAGCGCCCTCATCCGCACCCTGCAAGCCGCCCTGCCTGATTGCCTCTGCCTCGCCATCAGCCACCAACCGGCGATCAAGGCGCTGTTTACGCGGCAAATCGACCTCAACCGCTACCGCGCTGTCGCTCTATAATGACGTTCCCAACCACCACCCACGTCCCAAATGAACCCGCACACCGCCATCCGCCTGCGCCCGCTTGAGCGCGAAGACCTCACCTTTGTCCACCAGCTGGATAACAACGCTAACGTCATGCGCTACTGGTTTGAGGAGCCGTACGAGACCTTCACCGAGCTGACCCACCTTTACGACGAACACATCCACGACCAGCGCGAGCGCCGCTTCGTCATCGAGGCCGATGCCGACAAGGCGGGGTTGGTCGAGCTGGTCGAAATCGACCACGTCCACCGCCGCGCCGAATTTCAGATTATCGTCGCCCCTGACCATCAGGGACGCGGTATCGCCACCCGCGCCACCGCGCTGGCGATGGAATACGGCTTCAGCACGCTGAACCTGTACAAGATTTACCTCATCGTCGATGTCGAAAACACGAGCGCCCGCCATGTTTACGAGAAACTCGGCTTTCAGGCGGAAGGCGTGCTGCGCCACGAATTTTTCGTCAATGGCAGCTACCGCGACGTCACGCGGATGTGCATCTTCCAGCCCGACTGGCTGCGCCGCGCGCGCTGATTGCAAACGGAGTCCCCATGCCCTTCACCCTGTCCCACCCGTTTATCGTCCTGCCGCTGCACCGCTACCGGTTGCTGCATTTCCCCGCGCTGGTCATCGGCGCGATGTCGCCCGATTTCCCCTATTACCTCCACGGTCGCCCCTACCCCGGCGGCCATAGCTGGCCGTCGGTGCTGTATTACGATGTGCCGCTCACCGCGCTGGTTTACCTGCTCGCGCTCGCATTGCTCTCGCCCTGCCTGCGCCGCTACCTGCCCGATTGCCTGAACGCCGCCTACCCACCGCCTGCCCGCTTTTCACGGCGCTGGCAGACGGTGGCGGTATTCGCCCTCTCCGCCGCCCTCGGCGCGGCGACGCATATCGTGCTGGATGGTTTTACCCACCCGAACGGCTGGTTTGTCCAGCACCTGCCACGGCTACAACAACCCGCTGGCGCATTGCCGCTATACCAATGGGTGCAGCACGTCCTCAGCATCGGCGGACTGATGCTGCTCGCTGCATACCAATGGCTGATGGCGCGACACTTCCCGCACCGTTCGCCCTGCGGCGGCGGGCAAAAAATCTGCTTCTGGCTGGGCGTCGTCGCCCTCGGCGTGCTGACAGTGCTGCTGTGGCAACTGCTCCAGCCCGCCACCGCCTTTGCCACCGGCTCCTGGGGACGCCTGACCGACATCAGCGTGCTGTGGACCATTCGCTTCACCGATGCCGTGCTGCTGCTCCTGTGTGCCAGCGGCTTGTGGCTGCGGCTGCGCACGATACAAAAAACCGGAAATTAGCCTTTGCCATTGGTCATCACACCAGGACAACCACCATGCCCAAAGTCTCCATCATCATCCGCAGCAAAGACCGCCTGCCCTTCCTCGCCCGCGCCCTCGCCGACATCGCCGCGCAAACCTGCACCGACTGGCAGGCGCACATCATCAACGATGGTGGCGACGCCGCCGGGATAGACGCGCTGCTGGCCGCCCAGCCCGCCGCCCTGCGCGACAAAACCCGCGCCATTCATCTGCCGCAGAACCTTGGCCGCAGCGGCAGCGCGCAACAGGGGCTGGACGCCGCTACCGGCGAATACCTCGCCCTGCACGATGACGATGACACCTGGCACCCCGACTTCCTCGCGCGCACCACCGCCTGGCTGGACGCGCATCCGCAAGCCGCTGCCGTCGCGGTGCGCACCGAAATCATCCACGAAGAAGCCGATGGCAACGGCGGCTGGCGCGAATGCCGACGCGAGCCGCTGCAACCCGGCATTCACGACCTGTCGCTGCTGGAGCTGCTGGTCATCAACCGCGCCGTACCCATCGGCTGCCTCTACCGCACGGCGGACATCCGCGCCGCAGGCGGTTACAACGCCGCCCTGCCCGTCGTCGAAGACTGGGACCTGCACCTGCGCCTGACCCGGCAAAAACCCTTCGGCCTCATCGAAGGCACGCCGCTCGCCTATTGGCATCACCGCCACGGCGTCGCCGGTGACTGGGGCAATTCCATGCACGACCTCGCCCATGCCCACTGGATTTACGACCGCCGCCTGCGCGACGAGGCCATGCGCGACACCCTGCGCACCGCGCCGCACCTGTTCGGCCTGGCATTGCAAAACGGCCTCTATATGCGCCACACCGACGACCACGTCGCCGGACTGCACGGCCACCTCGAAGACACGCGGGGCGAGCTGCGCCAGCTGCTGCACGAATGCCTGCGCAAACAGGACGCGCTGCAAGAACAACTGCACCAGCTCACCCGCGAACTCGCCCTGGAACGCGAAGCGGCGGCAGCGGCACGGGCAGCGGCGGAACAGGCGCAACAACAGGCGCAGGCACGGGCAGAACAGGCACAGCACGAACGCGCCGAACTGCTCTCCTTCATCCGCCGCATCAAGCGGCTGCGTTTCTGGAAACGCTGAGCAGCGGTTCAAAATCCCGCCCCTGCAGGGCGAAGCCCGCAGCG
>NZ_CALJAH010000047.1 GCF_938028185.1 uncultured Cardiobacterium sp.
CAAACCGTCGCCGGAAATTCCCCGCCTTCCGGCTGACAAAATCGACCCCACCTACCGCCGCCTGCGCTGGCAGGTGTTTATTGGCATTTTCCTCGGTTATGCCGCCTATTATTTCACCCGTGGCAACTTCAACCTTGCACAAAAGGGGCTGCTGGATGCGCAAATTTTCGATACAGAACAACTGGGTAAGGTTGGTGCTGCCGCCGGCCTTGCCTACGGCATTTCCAAATTCCTGATGGCATCCATCTCTGACCGTTCCAATCCCAAATACTTCCTGCCCTGTGGACTGTTTCTTTCTGGTTTGTGTATGACATTGATGGGATTGACACAATGGGCGACCTCCGGTGTAACCATTGCTTTCATCATGATTTTCCTCAATGGCTGGTTTCAGGGCATGGGCTGGCCGCCCTGTGGCAAGACGATGGTGCACTGGTGGTCGAAAAAAGAACGCGGCACCATCGTTTCCATCTGGAACTGCGCGCACAACATCGGCGGCATGATGCCGGGCGCGATGGTACTGCTCGCGACCTACATCTTCGCGCAGAATCACCCCGACATCACCGACGTCAAGGCGATGCACGTCTGGCGGCAAGCGCTGTACTATCCGGGCGTGGTGGCGATGTTGCTCGCCGTGCCGGTTTACTTCGTCATGAAAGACACCCCGCAATCCTGCGGCCTGCCGCCGATTGAGCAGTGGAAAAACGACTATCCGGAAAACTACGACGAGAAAACCGCCGAGAAAAACCTCAGCACCAAAGAAATCTTCGTCACCTACGTCCTGAAAAACCGCCTGCTGTGGTACATCGCGCTCGCCAACGTCTTCGTCTATCTCATCCGCTACGGCGTGCTGAAGTGGTCTCCGGTTTACTTGGGCGAAGTCAAACACTTCGACATCAAAGGCACCGCCTGGGCGTACACCATCTACGAACTCGCCGCCGTACCGGGTACGCTGCTTTGCGGCTGGGTATCGGACAAAGTCTTCAAGGGACGTCGCGGCCTGACGGGCGTTATCTTCATGATTCTGACGACCCTTGCCGTACTCGCGCTGTGGCTGAACCCGGCCACCCCGGTCGATGCGCAAGGCAACATCATCGCCGAATACGCTGATGTCGTCTGGTACAAAAACCCCTACCAACTGACCGACTTCATCCTGATGACCACCGTCGGCTTCCTCATCTACGGCCCGGTCATGCTCATCGGCCTGCACGCGCTCGAACTCGCACCGAAAAAAGCCGCCGGAACTGCTGCAGGCTTCACCGGACTGTTCGGCTACCTCGGCGGTTCGGTCGCTGCAGCCTATATCATTGGTCGTACAGTCAAATACTATGGCTGGGATTACGGCTTCTATATCATCATTGCAAGCGGTGTTATTTCCATCGTCCTGCTGCTGATCACCACCATCGAAGAAGGCAAACACAAAGCCAAAATTCCCGAAAAAGAACGGCTGGTGAAATAAGCGCTTCATGCGCCAAAGCAAAGGGGAAACCGTGAGGTTTCCCCTTTTTGCTGCGGAATATACATACAGGTTGAGCGCTCAGGTGTGTGTAAATGGGTCTGGTAGGGACGGTTAGCGTAGCAACAAGTTATTGTTCGCGCAGCGAGAGACCGCCCGTCATCGGTTATGCGGGCGGTTACGGACTTCGTCCTGACCGCCCCTACGCGCTGCCGGCATTTACATACGCCTTTAGCGCTTCCCTGTATGTAAATCACCGAAAAAGTGAATGTTTGAGGAAAACCACCAAATCCCACAAAAAAAACCGCAAAAACAGGCGTAAAATACCCGCAAATTCACACCGGAGACCAACATGAAACGAACCCTGACCCTCACCATCCTCGCCGCCCTCGCCGCGACCGCCCAAGCGGAACAACAGCAGCCGCTGACCTACGGCGTGCGCCCGTTCTTCCTCATCGACAACCTCGAAGACGGCGCGCTCAAGCAGGAGCTGCTCGCCTGCGCCCAACAAACCCCGCAAAAAACCGAATTTTCCATCGGCCACCGTGGCGCCTCGCTGATGTTCCCCGAACACACCCGCGATTCCTACCTCGCCGGCGCGCGGGAAGGCGCGGGCATCCTCGAATGCGACGTTGCCTTCACCAAAGACAAAGAACTCGTTTGCCGCCACGCACAAAACGACCTGCACAACACCACCAACATCCTCGCCACCCCGCTCGCCGCCAAATGCAGCGTGCCGTTCAAACCGGCGGAATACGATGCGAGCGGCAAACTGGTGAAAGAAGCCGAAGTCGAATGCCGCACCTCAGACATCACCCTCGCTGAATTCAAAACCCTGAAAGGCAAAATGGACGGCGGCAACAAAGGCGCGCGCACCGTTGAAGAATACATGGACGCCACCCCGGACTGGCGTACCAATCTCTATGCGCAAAACGGCGAGCTGATGACGCACAAAGAAAGCATTGAGCTGTTCAAACAGCTCGGCGTCAAAATGACCCCCGAATTAAAAGAGCCGGTCGTCGCCATGCCGTTTGACGGCTTCACCCTCGAACAATACGCACAAAAAATGCTGGACGATTACACCGCCGCCGGAGTGCCTGCCAGCGACGTTTACCCGCAATCCTTCCAGCCGGAAGTCATCCGCTACTGGCTGAAAAACGGCGGCGAATTTGGCAAACAGGCGGTCTTCCTTGATGAAACCCTCGATACCGCCGCCCGTATCAAAGAAATGCCGGAATGGCGCAAAGCTGGACTGAATTATTTGTCGCCCGCGATGCCAATGCTGGTGAAAGACGAAGGCGGCAAACTCGTGCCCTCCGACTACGCCAAGGCGGCAAAAGAAAACGGCTTCAAGCTGATTACCTGGACGCTGGAACGCTCTGGCCCGTTGGCGCGCGGCGGCGGCTGGTACTTCACCGGCATCGAAAACCACGGCAAGAAAGACGGCGACATCTACAAATATCTGGATGTACTCGCCAAAGACGTCGGCATCAGCGGCATCTTCAGCGACTGGCCGGCAACCGTCACCTACTACGCCAACTGCAAAAAGCTGTAAGCGCCTACCCACAAAAATCCCCGCATCATGCGGGGATTTTTATGGGCGTTCTTGTGCATGGATGCTCAGATGACCCGCTCCTCCTCGCCAAACCACAGCACCGATTGCGTCAGATCGACGAAAGTCGCCTCGTCGGCGCGCAGGGTGGCGAGTGCCGCCTGCCCGGCGGCGGTGGCGCGTGCCTGGCTGAACGCCTCGCGGCTGTCGTACCAGAGTTCGCCCAGCGCGTCCCAGGCAAAGGGCAGGGTGTCGCGCATCGTCGCAGGCTGGTCAGTCGGCGGCAGCGTTTTCGCATAGCCGCGAATGTGCAGGGTTTCCTGCAGGGCCAGCACTTTTTCGGAATGGGCGTGCCAGCGGCTGCGAAATTCGGCGTCGCTCATGCCCGCTTTTTTCTTGACCAACATGATGATTTTGAACATGGTTTATGCTCCCAGGGTTTGTTGAACGGCCTGCCAGGCGGCGGGCAGGGTGGTGATGCCATCGGCGGCGAGGAAATGTCCGGCATTTGCCACGCGATGCACGGTACCGCCGAGGCGCGTCGCCAGCGCGTCGCTGTTGGCGGGGGCGACGACGTAGTCGTTGTCGCTGATGAGATGGTGGATGTGCGGCGTCATCGCGCGTAGCGCGGCGTCGTCGAGGCGGGCGCGATCGATATAGGCGTCAATGTTGAAACCGCCGATGGTCGGCAGTTCGGGCAGGCGCGCGCCGAAGCCGGCGACGAGGATGATGCCGCCGACTTGCGCCGGGCGGGTCACGCTCAGGTAATGCAGTAGCGACAGCGTGCCGAGGCTGTGCGCGATGAGCAGCGTGGCGGCGTCCGCAGTGCCGATGGCGGCGGCGAGTGCCTGTTGCCAGCGCTCGAAATCGGGCTGTTCGGCATCGGGCAGGGCGGGGACGGTGGTGGCGATGCCCGCCGCCTGCAATTGTTGTTGCAGCCAGGGAAACCAGTGATCGCCCGGCGTCGCGCCGTAGCCGTGGAGGATGATGGCTTTTGTCATGGAAGGCTCCGTGAGTGTGGGCGACGGAGTATGCAGCCTGTCATCGTGGCAGGGTCAAGCGGCGCCTTGCATGCGGGCGCGGGCGGCGCTATGGTGCGCGTTTTTCTTTTTACGGACAGGCATGATGGTTTTTGATTATGCGCAGGCGCTGGCGGCGCGATTGCCGCAACAGTCGGGCAATATTGCCGCTTATCGGCTGGAAAACGGCGAGCGGGTCTGGGTACGCAAGGCGGGCAAACGCATTGCCAAATGGCGCTATGCGCTGCTGGGGCTGTTTGCACACGGTCTGCATCTGGAAGCGCTGGAGCCGGTTCCGCATCCGGGCGGCCGCGCGGTGATTGCGACGGAGGCGGCGCGTTTGCAGGCACTGGCGGCATTGGGCGTGCGTGTGCCGCGGCTGTTGGCGCAAGCGGCGGAGGGGCTGATGTTTTCGCATCTGGGCGAGGAAACGCTGCTCGCCGCGATGGAACGCGACGGCATCGTGCGCTGGCAGCAGGGGCTGGACGCCATCGGCGCGGTACACGCGCGCGGCGGTTATTTGAGCGAGGCGTTTGCGCGCAATATGTTGCTGTGTGATGACGGCGCGGTCGGCTTTATTGATTTTGAGGAAGACCCCGGTCAGGTGCTGTCATTTACTGCCTGCGCCAGCCGCGATTATCTCTGCTATCTGCATTCGACGCTGTGGCTGTTGCAGGCGCAGGGTACACTGGCGGATGCCGCTCGCCGCTGGCGCGCCCATGCAGGCACGCTACCGCCGGAGGTGTTGGGGGCGATTGAGGCGGCGGTGCGACCGCTACGCTGGATGCGTGCGCTGCACCATCCGCGCTGGGGACGCGATACGCTGCGGACGGCGACGCTGGCAGCGTGGTTCGATGGCTTGTGGCGGGAAGGAGAAAGGCCGGAGTAATCCGGCCTTGTTTATAGCAATTACCCCGCCACCACAATATCGTCGCCATGACGCGAACAATGCGCCGGGGCGTACGCTATGGCGGATTCCGTGCGTAGGGTACGTGTCGGCTACGCCGCCACACATCCTACGCACGAAACCCGCCCGCTGCGGGCTTCGCCCTGCGAGGGAGGGGAAATTCCGCTTTTATAGCCATCCACCGAAAGTTTCAGACAAGGCGCGTCGCCGAAGACAGTACGCTTTTGTACGGCGAGGCGACGCAACACCGTATGAGGCTTTCGGTGGATGGCTATACCCGCAGACTTCAAACAGGTTCTCAGAGCTGTTTTGCCAAAAGGGCGGTCAGGTTGTCCTGACCGCCCCTTGCTTTACGTCATGGGTGGTTCGCCCGCAGGGGCGGTTATCGCTTATTGTGCGGCCGGAACGGACGCGCTTGCGTCAGCAGGTTGTGCCGCCGGGGCGCCGGCTGGCGGGCGTTTGCCGTGCTTGCCGTGTTTGTCGGGGCGTGCTTCGCTGCGCAGCACTTTGCCGTCGCTGGCGCTGACGTCGATGTCGTAACGGCTGCCGTCGCTGCCGATAACTTTGGTTTCGTACACGACGCTGCCGTCACGGCGGCCTTCCAGCTCGGCTTCCACGACTTTGCCTTTGCCCTGGCCTTCGGCGGTTTCTATCGCCTGGGTCAGGCTGACCGCGCTTTTGGCGGGCGGGTTGGCTTTTTGTCCGCTCTTGCGGCTGAGGATTTCGCCGCTGGTGGCGTCAATGCGGATTTCGTATTCCTGCGCGCTGTCGAACAGTTCGATTTCGTAGATGACGGCATCGCGTTTCAGTTTGAGGTCGATGCTGTCGGCGGTGGCGCCGGTGTCTTTTTCGGCGGTGGCAATGGCCTGGGCGGCGCTGATTTTGCTTTGCTCTAGCGCGGCGAGGCCTTTGTGGCCGTGGCCGTGTCCGGCGAAGGCGAGGCTGCTGCCACAGAGTGCGGCGAGGCCGAGGGTGGTGAGGGTTTTGGTCATTTGCTAACTCCTATTAGGTTTTGGGTTCATCGGCGGCGTGTTTGCTTCCGATGGCGCGCATTGTAGGAAGCGTTTTTTAGGGAAACGTTAGGAGTGCTGTTGTAAGAAGGCGGCAATGGCGGCGCTGTCCGGGATGGAGGGTTGCGCGCCGAGTTTTTGCACGGAAAGCGCGGCGGCGGCCTGTCCCCAGGCGATGGCCTGCGCCAGCGGTTCGTCGCGTAAAAGGGCGGCGGCAAGCGCGCCATTGAAGGTGTCGCCTGCGGCAGTGGTATCGACCGGCTTGACGCGGTAAGCGGGATGCAGCGCGCCGTGGCCATTGACGCTCGCATAGACGCCACGGCTGCCGAGGGTGATGAGTACGGTCGGTACGCCTTGCGCGTGCAGGGCGGTCGCGGCGCGGGCGGCGCTCATTTCGTCGGCAACGGCGATGCCGGTGAGGCGTTCGGCCTCGCTTTCGTTCGGGGTGATGAGGTCGAGGTTGGCGAGCAGTTCGCGCGGCAGTTCGGTGGCGGGGGCGGGATTGAGGATGGTGCGCACGCCGTGGGCATGGGCGATGGCGGCGGCGCGGATGACGCCATCGAGCGGGGTTTCCAGTTGCAGCAGCAGGATGCCTGCGTCCGCGATGCGCGCCTGTTCGCGTTCAACGTGGGCGGCGTTCAGTGCGGCATTGGCACCGGCGATGACGACGATGCGGTTTTCACCGGCGTGGTTAAGCCAGATCATCGCCATGCCGGTGCTGTCGGCGACGGTTTTGCTGCCGTCGCAGTCAATACCGAGGCGTTCGAGATGGTCGTGCAGTTCACCGCCCGCGGTATCGTTGCCAAAGGCGCTGATAAAGCGGGTCGGCGCGCCGCTTTTCGCAGCGGCTACGGCCTGGTTCGCGCCTTTGCCACCGTAGGCGCGGTGGTAATGGTCGCCGTGCAGGGTTTCGCCGCTTTTGGGGAAGGCGGCCATTTGTGCGATATGGTCTATGTTGCTGCTGCCGAGGACGAGGAGGGGTTTCATGGTGGCGGGAGTTGGTTGAGGATTTCGTGGTAGCTCTGCCGCAGCGCGTCGCGCTGTGCGGCGGGAACGTCGTGCGCGTCAAGGCAGCGCTCGAAGACGTCAAGCGGGTTGAGGTCGCCGAGGGTTTCGTCGGCGCGGTGTTGGGCGAGGACGCGCTCGCGGATGCGCTCGTTTTTGATGCGCAGGATTTCCAGACGAGTGTCGGCGGTGAGCGCGTGTAGCTGTTCGTGAATGCCACCGGCGATGGCGTCGCCGTCGTAGTGGATTTCCAGCCAGATGTTGTCGCCTGTCGCCGCGAGTTCCATCAGGCGGGCTTCGAGGGCGGGCAGGTCGCCGCGCAGGCGGGCGCGTCGCTGGAAGGTTGGCACGGTCAGCGGGCGGACACTGGCGCGACGTCCGTGAAATTCGACAAGGCAGACGCTGCGCGGCTGTTCGGCTTCGGCGAAGGTGTGCGGCAAGGGCGAGCCGCTGTAGCGGCGGCTTTCGTTGCCGCCGATGCGCTGCGCGCGGTGGATGTGGCCAAGGGCGAGGTAGTCGATGGTGGCGGGGAAGGCATCCGCCGGGACGTGCGCCAGCGTGCCGATTTCGTGGTCGTGTGCCTCGTTGGTTTCGCCGCCTGCGGTGTAAAGGTGGCCGGTGGCGATGAGCGGCAGATCGGCACCGTCGCGCAGGGTTTCGCCGTGGGCGACGGCGGCGGCGTAGTGGGCGCGGATGCCGTCGAGCAGTTTGGCGCTTTTGTCGGCGGCGCTTTCGCCCGCGTCTGCGGTGCGCAGGTCGCGTTCGCGCAAATAGGGAACGGCGCAGACGATGGCTTCTGTCGCACCGTTGCCGTCTTTGAGCAGCAGCACTTCGTCGGCGGGGTCGCGTGCGGCGCCAATGATGTGGACGTTGAGCGCGCGCAGGATGTCGCGCGGGGCATCGAGGAAGGCGGGCGAGTCGTGGTTGCCGGCGGTGATGATGACGTGGCGGCAGTATCCGGCGGCGATGCGACCGAGGAACTGGTAGTACTGCGCCTGGCTTTGTGTCGGCGGGGTGGTGCTGTCGAAGAGGTCGCCGGCGATGATGAGCGCATCTGCCTGTTCGGCATCAAGGGTGGCGGCGAGCCAGTCAAGGAAGGCGGCAAATTCGTGGTGGCGGCGGCGGCCGTAGAGGTTGCGCCCCAAGTGGATGTCGGCGGTGTGCAGGATTTTCACGGGTGAGGAAAAGATGCCCCTGCGTATGCCAGGGGCTGTTTGCAAGGGTCGTCTGCTGCGCGGCGCAGGGCGCGCCGGGATTCGCAGCAGGGCAGGGCGGCGGGTTATTTGCAGGTGAGGGAGACGACGCTGCCGCTGCCGCTGATGACGGCGTTGCATTGTTTGCCGCTGCCGTCCGGGTAGTATTGTTGGCACCAGCCGGGGTCGATGTTCTGGCCGTTGATGGTGCAGTGGGTGACCATGCTGCCGTTGCCGCCCATGTTGAGGCTGCCGCTGATGCGGTTGAAGCCGGGTTTGCTGCGGGTTTTCGGCGCAGCGGCGGCAGGCGCGGGAACGCTGGTGGCGGTCGGGGTGGCGACGGCGGCGAGTGCGTTGGCCGGGCGCGGGCTGTTTTGGGCGAGCAGCGGG
>NZ_CALJAH010000048.1 GCF_938028185.1 uncultured Cardiobacterium sp.
CCACCCTGGCCCTCCCCCGCTGCGGGCTTCGCCCTGCGGGGGAGGGGAATTTCGCTTTTACCCGCAGACTCCAAACAGGCTCCCAGACACCGTTTTGGCTAGTTGGCATACAAATGCTGCTGCAATTTGTGGATGGCCGCCTGATATTGCACGTTGCCGCCGAATAGGCCGATGATTTTCTTCGGCGAGCCGATGCTTTTGAACGGCGCGTTGCTCAAGATCGCGGGCTCGTCCAGCGCGATGCCTTCGTTCATGTATTTGTCGAGTAACGCGCTTAACACTTCGCGGCACTCTGCGCTGTATGCCTGCAAAAAGCCGTCTTTTTCCAGGCGACGGGCGCGCTCTTTGCGGGTCATGGCGGGGCGGTTGTAGGCGAGGTGCAGAATCATATCAAAGGGGTCGATGTCTTCCGCCTCGCCGTAGGCTTCCTGCAACACGTCCAGCGGCAGACCTTGTTCTGCCAGCGCGTCAAGTACCGCCCGTTTCCTGTCGGCGGCGTTCCATGCCTGCAAGAACACATCGAGCGTGGCGTATTCGTGGAGAATATTGCGCTTGCTGTAATCGGTGAGGCTTTCCACAATGAGCTTGCCGTTTTCATCGAGAATTTCCACCCGCTCGCTTAACACGCGGACTTCCACGCCGCGCACGCGGATTTTTTTCCTTACCTCGCCTTCGCTGGGCGGTTCAAATTTCCCGCCATCTCCATTGCCGTCAATATCGCCATTGTCTGGCGTTTCTTCATCCTTTTCATCCGGCAGCCAATTATCGCCATCAATGACAAACGCTTCGTCATCATCGGTTATGGATTCGGGCATGCCATCAAATTCGGGGTCGGCAAAGAGATTGGTAACATTGCGAAAATCCATGATAGTGAAATACTGCTTGCCGTAGTCATCGTTAATGCGCGTGCCGCGCCCGATAATTTGCTTGAATTCGGTCATCGACTTGATTTCGTTATCGAGCACAATCAGCTTGCAGGTTTTGCAATCAACGCCGGTGGTCATCAATTTGGAAGTGGTTACAATTGCCGGGTATTTTTCGTTCGGGTCAATGAAATTATCGAGCTGCGCTTTGCCCTCGGCATTGTCGCCGGTGATGCGCATGATGTAGCGCGGGTTGTCTTTGACCCGCTCGCGGTTTTCATTGATAAGCGCTTGGCGCATGCGCTCGGCGTGGTCAATATCGACGCAAAAAACAATGGTTTTGGCAAAAGGGTCATTTTCATTGAGCCAACGGGTAATGCGACGGGCGACCGCTTGCGTGCGCTCGTCAATGACGATGTATTTCTCAAACTCTTCGCGCAGGTAAAGGCGGTCTTCGATTTCTTCGCCGTCTATATCGGTTTTGCCTTTAGGCGGTCGCCAGCCTTCCAAATCCTTATCCAGCCCGACGCGAATCACTTTATAGGGTGCGAGAAAGCCGTCTTCAATGCCTTGCTTTAAGGAATAAACGTAAACCGGTTCGCCGAAATAGCCAATATTGCTCACCTCATCGCTTTCTTTTGGTGTGGCGGTCAAGCCCAAATGGGTGGCACTGCTGAAATAATCCAAAATCCGCCGCCATTGCGAATCTTCACGCGCGCTGCCGCGATGACATTCATCCACTACAATTAAATCAAAAAAACCGGGCTGAAATTGGCGGAATGGCTCGTCGCCTTCATTGCCCGCCAATTGCTGATAGAGGCTCATATAAATCTCATAAGAGCTGTCCAGCGTTTTGTTTTCCACCTTGGTAATGACTTTTTTGAACGGGCGGAAATCGTTTTGCATGGTCTGGTCAATCAAAATATTGCGGTCGGCGAGATAGAGAACGCGCTTTTTCAATTTGTTTTTCATCAGCCGCCAGATAATCTGAAAGGCGGTGTAGGTTTTGCCCGTGCCGGTCGCCATGACCAATAAAACGCGCTGCTGCCCACCGCTAATAGCGGCAACCGTACGGTCAATGGCGATGCGCTGGTAATAGCGCGGCGCAATTTGCCGGTCGCCGTCAAAATAATAATCGGAAAGCAGGGCGGATTGCTGCGCGGCAGAAAGCGCGCTTTCGCCGGAAAACCGCGCCCACAGCGCCGCATAAGCGGGAAATTCGTCCATTGCCAATTCGCGCTCTGTGCCACTCAAGCGGTCATGCTCCAAAAAGCCCTTGCCGTTGCTGGTATAGACAAAGGGAATATCCAAAATTTCGGCATATTCCAGCGCCTGCTGCATGCCGTCGCCCAACATCTTATCGCCGCGCTTGGCTTCGATAATTGCGAGCGGCGTGCGTCCGTTAGGCGCGGTCAGGATATAGTCGGCTTGTTTCTTTTTGCCTCGGCTGGCGGTTTTGCCGTGCACGCTAACTCGGCCATCGGTGAAGCAATATTCCATAAACATTTGTTCTTTCGTCCAGCCTGCCGCTTCTATGGCGGGGGTGATATGGCGGTTTTTTATGTCTTCTTCGCTAAGAGTAGGCATGGGATTATCCTTGTTGAAATACGGTTGATATCAAATGGCGCAATACTTCAGAATTCCTGCCAATACGGCGTCGGTGCGTTGCAGAACATCATGGTTCCAAAAACGTAAAACGCGATAGCCCTGGCTTTGCAAAAATAGACTTCTTTGCTGGTCATATAATTGTCGTTCTGTATGCTGTCCACCATCCAATTCAATTATTAGGCGGTTTTCCGGTGCGGCAAAATCTGCAATGTAATTACC
Organism: uncultured Cardiobacterium sp.; assembly: GCF_938028185.1. GTDB lineage: Bacteria > Pseudomonadota > Gammaproteobacteria > Cardiobacteriales > Cardiobacteriaceae > Cardiobacterium. Next base: position 2,691 of record NZ_CALJAH010000048.1, read on the forward strand.
AATAACATATTGGCGGCGGAATTTTATATTTCCCAGTTGCCCACCGCGTATTTTTTGCCATAAACAGCGTTCCGCATCCGTCATGTTATGACGCAATTTTTGGGCATAATCTTGCAATTTTTCATTGCGCCTTGTTCTCATGAAAATCTCTCGGTTCTGAAGCTGAAACTCCCTCCCCTGCAAGGCGAAGCCCGCAGCGGGGTGGGGG